>NZ_CP017037.1:225000-527500 GCF_001717505.1 Dialister pneumosintes | reverse complement strand
CAATACAATTAAAGATAATGTAGAAGAAATGACAGAACGAATGAAAGAAATTTCTACAGGTGTAGTTACCAGAGCCGTTCGTGATAGTCGCTTAGGGGAAACTATTATTCGAAAAGATGATTTTATGGCAATGACACCTAATCATACTGTAAAGACTAGTAGAGATTTAAAAACTGCATTTTTTAATTTATTAGAAACATTGATTACAGATGATATGGAAATTATTTCTGTTTATTATGGAGAAGGTTTAGATTCAAAATCTTGTCAACAATTTGTTGATGAGGCAACGGTTGTATATCCTGATGTTGAATTTGAAATGTATGAAGGAAACCAACCTTTATATCCGTTATTTATATCAGCAGAATAGAAAAAACATCTGTTTTCTGTAGAAAACAGATGTTTTTTCTATTTTAAGGAATATGGCGATGAATATCTTATATTTTGTAAGACATGGAGAAACTTCGTGGAATAAAAGTAAAATATATCAAGGGTCTACAGACATTCCTCTTAATAGTACAGGTTTACAACAAGCTAAACTGGTATCTTCTTATTTTAAAGATATTTCTATAGATGATATTTTTACCAGTCCATTAAAAAGAGCATCTGTAACTGCAGAAATTATAGCTAAGCCACATTGTATATCTGTAAAAGAAAATAGGAATTTAATGGAAATGAATTTTGGTCAATGGGAAGGCAAATGTTTATCTGAAATTAATAATGATTGGCCTGGAATGATAGAAGAAATGTATATCAATCCGGATAAAGTAAAAATTCCTGATAGTGAATCTTTTCAAGATGTACAAAAAAGAACCATGCGATTTATCAATGATTTATTAGATAAAAGTCTACAGAAAACTTATGTAATTGTCAGTCATGGCGCAGCCATTCGAACTATGCTTTGTGGGCTGTTAGATATTCCTTTAGAAAAAGGTTGGTGGCTGGGGCAATCGAATGCGAATATTACTTGTATTTATCAACTAAGTTCCGGTCGTAATATTTTACATAAATTAAATTCCACTATACATCTCATGAAATAGACTACTAATCATGGACAAAATAGACCTAATCTTGTATCATTATAAAAGATGAAAAGTGGTGTTTTATATGATACAACAAAAGAAAATTGTCGATTTTCTAAGAAATAATAATCTAGATGGAGTATTTATTTCTAAAAATGAAAACTGCAGATATATAACAAATTTTACCGGTTCTGATAGTTTTTTATTTTTAACAAAAGAACAAATATATCTCATTACAGATAGTAGATATACAGAGCAAGCTAAACAAGAATTAACTTCTGTGGAAATTATTGAGCATAAAGGTCTTATAGCAAATACAATAAAAAAACTTTCAGAAAAGCACAAAATAGACAAGTTAGGCGTAGAAGCAGAGCTTACTTATAAAATGTATCTTTCTTTACATAAAGAAATGTCTTCTGTACAAATAATTGTTTGTTATCCGGATGTTTTCAGAGAAATAAAAACACAGGACGAATTAGAAAAACTAGCTAAAGCTTGTAGTATTTCGGACGAAGGATTTAGGTGTATTGTTCCATACATCAAAGAAGGAAAAACAGAGAATGAACTTCGATGTATGTTGGAATGTGCGATGCTTGAGTTAGGATCAGAAGGAAAATCTTTTGATACCATTGTTGCATCTGGTGTCCGTTCTGCTATGCCACATGGAATTGCAACCGATAAAGTTATTAATAAAGGTGAACTGGTAACTTTTGATTTTGGTGCAATTTATCAAGGATATCATTCTGATATTACAAGAACAGTTGCTATTGGAGATATTTCAGAACAACTTCGCTATATATATGATAGTGTATTAGGTTGTAATGAATATATTGAATCTATACTTAAGGCAGGGCAAAAAGCTTCTGATATAGATGCTAAAGCTCGGAGTTATTTGAAAGAACGAGATTTAGATAAATATTTTAAACATTCATTAGGACACAGCGTTGGACTTGAAATTCATGAAAAACCAGCATTGTCGCCTAAAGATCATACCTTATTAAAATGTGGAATGACGCAAACTGTAGAACCGGGAGTTTATATACCGGGAATTGGTGGTGTCCGTATTGAAGATACGGTTGTTATAGAAGATAATGGTATTTCTATTTTAACTACATATCCAAAAACGTTTTTACAAATGTAAATATTAGGAGGAGTATTAATAATGATTTCTAGCAATGATTTTCGTCCAGGAGTAACTATTGAAATTGACGGTAACGTTTGGCAAGTTATTGAATTTCAACATGTAAAACCGGGAAAGGGTGCCGCTTTCGTTAGAAGTAAGTTAAGAAATTTACAAACAGGATCTGTAGTTGAACGTACATTTAATGCAGGTGTAAAGTTCCCGGCTGCACAAGTTGAACACAAACAAATGCAATATTTATATGAAACCGATGGTTCTTATTACTTTATGGATGTAGAGACTTATGACCAAATCATGCTGAATAAAGAACAGTTGGGAAATGCACTTAATTTCTTAAAAGCAGAAATGGAAGCAAAAGTATTATTCTTTAACGGAACAGTAATTGGGGTTGAAATTCCAAATTCTGTAGAACTAGCTGTTATTGAAACAGAACCTGGAATTCGAGGAAATACTGCAACCGGTGCTACTAAACCCGCTACTGTTGAAACCGGATATATTGTAAGAGTTCCTTTATTTATCAATGAAGGGGATGTTCTTCGTATTGATACAAGAACCGGTGAATATTTAGAACGTGCAAAATAGACATAGTTTGAGGTGATTGGATGGAGACAGCTGAATTTACTACATCTACCGGGACTATACGAATCGCAGTAAGAGTTATTGCAGATATAGCAAATAAAGCCGTATTGGCTGTACCGGGGGTAGCAGGTATAGAAGTGGGTTTATCTGATGCAATTACACAAGCCATTAATATGGAACGTACTGGTGGTGTCAATGTATCGATTAATGAAAAAGGTGTTTCCATTAATCTTTATATTTTAGTTAAACATGGAATCAGAGTACCAGACTTAGCACTTACTGTACAAGGTCGTGTTAAGGAAGCTGTACAAAATCAAACAAATGTAATTGCAGAAGCTGTGAATGTACATATTCAAGGAATTGTATTTGATACTATGAAAGTAGGAGATTTGCATGTCTAATACTTTTATTACTGAAGATGAATTCGAAAATAAAAAAATGCAAGTTATAGAAAAATTGGAAAAAATGTTGTCTTTAGAGGAAAATGTAGCGGAGTTAACTTATAAAGGCATTCAACGTTTTGTTTCAGGTATATCACAAGCATTTGGTAAAACATTTCATAAAGGTGTTTGGCTTCATCGAGAAGAAAGTAAACTTGTAGCGGATATTTCAATAGCTGTAAAACCGAATGTCGATGTATATCAAACTGCATTACACATTCAAGAAAAAGTTAAGACAATTGTTTTACAAAATATGCATGTTTCTGTTTGTGATGTGAATGTAATTATTACTGGAATTACAGAGTAAAGAGGTAATCATAAATAATGAGTAGATCAAGTGCAAGAGCTTATGTTTTGAAGTATTTATATGCAAAAGAAGTTCATCCGGAAGGAATGGATGATTTTTCTTTTATTGTAAATGATACTCCAAAAGAAAATGATTTAGCTTTTGCTGATGCTATTATCCAAAGCGTAGCTGACCATCATGAGGCTATTGATCAATTAATTTCTTCACATTTAAAAAAGTGGTCATTAATGCAAATGAACATAGTAGATAAAAATATACTTCGTATGTCTATTGCTGAATGTGTTTATTTGCAAAAAAAGGATAAATCCGATTTTGCATTAGTAATTGATGAAGCAATTAAGTTGGCAAAAACATATGGTGGAGATAGTTCTTATCGCTTTATTAACGGTATTTTAGATACAATTTTTAAAGAATATCATGGCTAGATTTATAGGAATAGATACGAGTTGTTACACAACTTCTGTCGCTATTTTTGACAGTCAAGAAGGTATTGTAACAGAAGAAAGATTACTATTGTGTGTAAAAGAAGGACATAGAGGACTTGCTCAATCAGAAATGGTGTATCAGCATGTACGAAACCTTCCTTATTTGTTTGATAAAATAAAAAATGAAATGCATTCTATCCAAGGTATTGGAGTGTCTGCGTTTCCTAGAAGGCGGGCAGATTCTTATATGCCCGCTTTTCTGGTAGGAAAAGGAGCTGCCGAGATATTAACTATGGCATATCACGTTCCTATTTTTTATTTTAGTCATCAAGAAAATCATGCATTGGCAGCTATGATAAATGCACCGCATCTTTGGTTGCAACCATTTTATATGATGCATTTATCCGGTGGTACACAAGATATATTGTCTGTTACATGGCAGCAAAATGTAATGAATATTTCAGAGCTCATGACATCTATAGATATTACTGCAGGACAATTAATTGATAGAGTAGGGGTTAAATTAGGATTACCATTTCCGGCAGGAAAACATTTAGAACAATTAGCTAAAAATTCTACTTTTCCTTGTATTTTTCCTGTTGCCAAAATTAAAAATGCATTTAGTTTTTCCGGGGTAGAAACTTCTATTCAGAATACTATATTAAAACAAGAAGCGGCTCCTGCTGATATAGCAAAGGGTGTGCTGGTATGTATAGCTGAAGCATTGAAAAAACAATTATTAGCTTATAGATTTGAAAAATCACGTACTTTAATTGCTATTGGTGGCGTTATGGCAAATACCTATTTACGCAATGTTATAACAGAGATTTGTAAAGAAAAGGGTTTAAATTTATTATTAGCAGATAATCAATATAGCTCAGATAATGCTACAGGGAATGCATTTGGTGCTTATATGCAATTAAAAAACTCTAATATTCATATAGAGAGGGATTAATTTCATGATAATGATTAAATATTTAAACCATAAGCAACAATTAATTAATAAACGACTATCTTCTTTATTGGTTCCTACGACAAGTAAACACAAAACCCTATATGATTCTATGAATTACAGTCTTCTTTTAGAAGGAAAAAGAATACGTCCTGCCTTATTTCTAATTATATTAGAGATGCTAGGTGTTGAGGCGGAATTATATATGGATGTAGCTTGTGCAATAGAATGCATTCATACTTATTCATTAATTCACGATGATTTACCTTGTATGGATAATGATGATTATAGAAGAGGGAAACCGACTAATCATAAAATATTCGGAGAAGCTATAGCTGTATTAGCAGGAGATGGACTTTTGACATATGCATTCCAATTGTTGGTTGAAAACCAACAGCTAAATGCTAGTAAAAAAGCTCAACTTGTATATTTGTTATCTAAAGCTGCCGGTCCTTCCGGTATGGTAGGAGGACAGGCACAAGATATAGAAGCAGAAGAAAAAAATCAATCGTTAAAAGATTTACAAATAATGGATACATGTAAGACCGGGAAACTTCTTACCGTAGCTGTAGATATGGCATCTTATTTAGCAGGAAGTGATATATTATTACAACAAACTCTTCATGAGTTTAGTATTCATCTTGGTATTTTATTTCAAATCACTGACGATTTATTAGATATTAATAGTACACTTGTTTCTATGGGAAAAGATGCTAATAGAGATACACTACTTAATAAATCAACATATGTAACGGAGTTAGGTGTAGAGGGTGCACAAAAGATGGCTAATCAAGAAGCTGAATTAGCTCTTAACTCATTAAGTAAAATTAATGCAGACACAAGCCTTTTAAAACAACTGGTACATTATATTTTAAACCGTAAAGAATAAATGGAATGAGAAATTTTATGTTTGATTATAATATATTGAATCCTGAAAAAGAAAATAAAACTAAAAAAACAAAAGATAAGAAAAAAGAACGATTAGATGTACTTCTTGTTGAAAAAGGATTTTTTAACAGTCGTGAAAGTGCCAAACGACATATTATGACAGGTATTGTATTGGTTGAAAATGTTCCTATAGATAAAGCAGGAACTAAAGTACCTATAAATGCATCTATACGTTTAAAAGGGCAGATTATGCCTTATGTTGGGCGTGGTGGATATAAACTTGAAAAAGCATTGAAGAGTTTTCATATTACACTTAAAGACAAAGTAATGGCAGACTTTGGTGCTTCTACAGGGGGATTTACTGATTGTGCTCTTCAAAACGGAATAAAGAAAGTATTCGCTATTGATGTTGGATATAATCAACTTGATTGGGAATTGAGAAATAATACAAAAGTTGTTAATATGGAGAAAACAAATATAAAAGATATTTCCTTCGATATTTTAAAAGAAAAAGTAGATTTTATCTCTACAGATATTTCTTTTATTTCTGTATTAAAAATCATTCCTGCGGTTAAATCTATACTTAAAGATAATGGAGAGTTAGTAATTTTAATAAAGCCCCAATTTGAAGCAGGACGTGAGAAGGTTGGTAAGGGTGGAATAGTAAAAGATTCTCGTGTACATGAAGAAGTTATTCAAAGGGTAGTAGAAAAATTCTCTGATGAAGGATTTAAAGTTATAGATATTACTTATTCACCGATTAAAGGTGGACAAGGAAATATAGAGTTTTTAGCATATATTCAACGAGAAAAACATGATGATAAACATGTTGTTTTTTCAAAAGATATAATTCATAAAGTTGTTGAAGAGGCACATACATATTTAAAGGAGTGAACCTCATGAAATTTGCTATATTTCCTAATATGGAAAAATCTGTATTTTATAAGCTATTTCCACAATTAGCGGATATATTTAATGAATTAGGCATAGAATATTACCTTCTTGATAAATACAAGAAGAAAGCAGAAGAACATAATTTATTCATTGAAGATAAGCACTATAAATCATTAGAATGGATTACTTCACACGTTTCCTATGTAATGTCTATTGGTGGAGATGGTGCTTATCTTGCAGTAGCTTGTACTATGGCAGATTATCCTGTTGCACAGGTGGGACTTCATATGGGAGATTTTGGATTTCTTAATTTAATTTCTGAAAAAAATTTAAAAGAACGAATGATTCAAATTACGCAAAATGATTATATTTTGGAAAAACGATTTTTTCTTGAATCATATTTAATTCATCAAGATGGTACTAAAAAAATGCTTCCTATTGCATTAAATGATGTAGTAGTTGGACATAGTGCTATTGGTAAAATGGTACGACTTCATTTGCATATCGATAAACAATTTATTCAAACTTATGCAGCTGATGGAATTATTATATCTAGTCCTACGGGGTCTACAGGATATGCTATGTCTTGTGGTGGACCGGTACTACCTTCTGATTCAAAAGATTTTTTAGTAATACCTGTGTGTGTTCATACCGGACTTACTTCTCCCTTAATCATTCCTAATAACGCTGAAGTAAAGATTACTCTTCCGGAGCGAGAAAAAAATGTTCATATTTCATTAGATGGTACTTACACATTTCAAATGGCTCCGACAGATCAATTAATTATTAAAAATTGTCTAAAGCAAATTCGATTTATTCGATTTAAAGATCAAGGTTTTTTTAAAATATTGACTAAAAAATTTGAAAATTATGAAAAGAAAGAATAATTAATAACGGAGGTATTACCATGAAAAGTTCAAGAATTATGAAAATTAAAGAAATTATTCAAAATCAAGTTATTGAAACACAAGAAGAATTAGCAGAGGCATTAAAAGCAGAAGGAATTAATGTAACACAAGCTACAGTATCTAGAGATATAAAGGAACTTAGGCTTGTAAAAGTTCCTTATAAAGATGGTAAATATCGTTATGCAGCTAATTCTGAAAGAATAAAATCAATCCCCAAAAGTCATGCCAGCATTTTATTTCAAGAAGTAGTTACTAAAATTGACCATACAGGAAATTTAGTGGTTATACAAACACTTCCCGGGTCAGCTAACTCTATTGCATCTATTCTTGATCATTTCGAATTTAAAGGAAAATTAGGAACCGTCGCAGGAGATGATACCATTCTTATTATTTTACGTAGTGAGGAAGAATTTCCTGCATTTATGGAGTATCTTGACGAAGTCTTTTAATTGTAGGAGGCATAATGCTCCAAAGTTTAAATATTATCAATTTTGCTATTATTGACGATACTTTACTTGAGTTTGAAGAGGGGGTTGTCGTTTTTACGGGGGAAACTGGTGCCGGGAAATCTATTATTTTCGATGCATTAGCTGTTTTACTTGGACGTAGAGCTTCTGTAAATATGATACGAAGTGGGGCAGAGTTTTTTCGAGTAGAAGGTATATTTTCAATGACGGAAAAACTCGAAGAAGTGCTTAAAAGTCTGGATATTGATATAGATGAAAATCAATTAATTATTAGCCGCAAAATGAATACTAAAGGACGTGGAACTTGCATGATTAACGGTTCTTTATGTACTTTAAAGCAAATACAAAGCATTGGGAATGAATTGTTGATTTTGCACGAGCAGAATGATAACGAAATGCTTTTATCCGCTAATTCTTGCCAAATAATGATTGATGAATCTTCCAAAGAAATTCGTGATTTGTATAAAAATTATAGAAAAGAATATACCTCCTGGTATAATTTACGCAAACAATTATTGGAGTTTGAAACTAAAAAGCAGGAACATGAAAGAAGATTAGATATTTTACAATGGGAAATTAACAGAATTAAAGAAGCGGAAATAAAAAAAGAGGAAGACGAATATATAGATAAACAAATAAAAATCTTATCTAATCAAGAAAAAATTCGTGAAAAAATAGTAGATTCAATTTCTCTTATTCATGCAGAAAATGGTGTAATAGAACTATTATCTAAAGTTTTACGCAATTTAAATAGTATTTCTATGTATGATCAGGAGTTAAATGAAGTTATAGAATCTATACAATCAGCTTATTACACGATTGATGATCGGGGTTCTTTTTTAGAATCTTATCAAAATACTATAGAATACTCAGAAAAAGATTTAAATGAATTACAGTTGCGTGATGAGCTTTTAAATGATTTAAAACATAAATATGGACCTACTTTAGATGATGTTATAGATTATCTTAGAACTAAAGAAAACGAATATGCAGAACTTCATGATATGATTTTTAAGAGTGATTCTTTAAAAGAAAAGTTGAATACTCTTACTTCGCAATTAAAAGATAAAATCAAAAACATAAATGAAATAAGACTTTTATACGGAAATAAGCTATGCAATCAATTAACATCTATACTTCGTCAAATGGGAATGCAGAATGCCACTATTAAATTGTGTTTAATCCCTTCTAAAGAACCGACAGTAACCGGTGTTGATGAAATGGAGCTTTATTTTTCAGCAAATGAAGGAGAACCCCTTTTACCAATGAGAAAAATTGCTTCAGGAGGAGAAATATCTAGAATTGCATTAGCTGTTGAAGTAATTACAGCACCACTTTTTAAGACAAGAACTCTTGTTTTTGATGAAATTGATACAGGTATAAGTGGAGAGGCTGCTCTTCAAGTTGCAAAACAGATAAGTAAATTAGGAGAATCTGTACAAGTTCTTTGTATCACACATTTACCACAAACTGCCAGTATAGGTGACCAATATTATCACATTCAAAAAGAAGTAAAAAATGGACGTACATATACATTACCTACTCAGCGGACACATAAAGAACATCTTATGGATGTGGCACATTTAATTTCCGGAAAAGAAATTACAGAGACGTCTTTAGCCTCTGCCATTGAACTTGAACAATTATTAAAAAATAATAAATAAGCAAACTCTTTTGGAGAGGAGATTTTCTATGATTAAAGTTTTAGTAAATGGTGCTTGTGGACGTATGGGAAGTGAAGTGGTTAGAACACTGGAAGTAGAAAAAGATTTGCAATTAATAGCTGCTGTTGATCCGCAACACGCAGGAGGTAATTTGGGTATGCTTACTCGAACTAATTATAAAGATATACCTATTTATAAAAATCTGAATGAAGCATTAACTATCTGCGTACCAGATGTAGTTATTGATTTTACTACGCCTTCTATTATTAAAGAATCTGCAAAAACAGTTATCTCCAAAGGTATACATATGATAATTGGGACAACCGGATTAACTGTTGAGGACAGGGAAGAGTTATCTAATATGGTTGATATTACCGGAAGCCATGTTTTGATTGCACCTAACTTTTCTTTAGGTGCTGTTCTCTTAATAAAAGTCTCTGCAGAAATTGCAAAATATATGCCTAATACGGAAATTATTGAACTGCATCATAATCATAAGTATGATGCACCATCCGGTACAGCTAAACTTACCGCTGAAAAAATTGCAGAAGCACGTATTTTAACAGCAGAAAAAGATAATACTAAAGAAAGTCTTATCGGGGCTAGGGGTGGCAAATATCATGACATTACTATTCATAGTGTAAGATTGCCCGGATATGTAGCGCATCAAGAAGTGCTCTTTGGTGGACATGGAGAAACTCTTACAATTAAACATGATTCACTAGATAGGAAATCTTTTATGCCGGGAGTTATGTTGGCAGTGAAGAATATTTTTAAACATCCGGGACTCGTCTATGGGCTTGAAAATTATTTGGAGTAAATAAAAATGATACGACCTAATATAGCAATTTTAGGAGCAACAGGGGCTGTTGGTCAGGAATTTATAAAATTAATAGAAGAAAGAAATTTTCCTTTTAACCAATTAAAGTTATTAGCTTCTTCTCGTTCTGCCGGTGCAGAAATTACAGTAAAAGGGCAAAGTTACAAGGTAGAGGAAGCTACTTCAAATTCTTTTACTGATATAGATATTGCATTGTTTGCTGGAGGAAAAATTACTAAAACATTAGCACCTGAAGCGGTAAAACAAGGAGCTATTGTTATTGATAACTCCAGTGCGTTTAGAATGGATAAAAATGTCCCTTTAGTAATACCTGAAATTAATGCAGAAGATATTCATTGGCATAAAGGACTTATTGCAAATCCTAATTGTTCTACTATAATTATGCTTATGGCATTAAAACCTATCTATAATTTATCTCGTATTAATAGAATTATTGTAAGTACGTATCAAGCAGTATCAGGTGCCGGTAAACAAGCTATTGATGAATTAATACACGAATGTCAAGCATATCTTATGGGGGAGCAATATAAGCCACAAATATTGCCAAGTGCGTCTCTCCCCAAACATTACCCTATTGCATTTAATCTTATTCCTCAAATTGATGCATTTGTAGAAGAGGGATATACAAAAGAAGAAATGAAAATGGTAAATGAAACACATAAAATTCTTCATGATTTCCAAATAGGGATTACTGCTACAACTATTCGTGTACCGGTATTACGAAGTCATGCAGAATCTCTATATATAGAAACAGACAACATGCTTTCTATGCAACAAATAAAAGAAGCTTTGCAAAATTTTCCGGGAGTAGCAGTTATGGATAATCCTGAAGAAATGATTTATCCGATGCCAATTGATACCTCGAATAAAGATGAAATTATGGTAGGGCGTATTCGCCCTGATTTATATTGCAAAAATGGAATTAACCTTTGGGTTTCAGGCGATCAAATAAGAAAAGGTGCCGCATTAAATGCACTGCAAATTGCAGAGTATATACTTGCACATAATATGTTAAAAAATAAAAGGAGCATATAAAGTGAAAAAATTGGGGCGTATAATTACAGCTATGGTCACACCATTTAAAGATGATGGAACTATTGATTTTAATGCCATGGTTACTTTGGGAAAATATCTTATTTCACATGGTTCAGAAGGTCTATTAGTAGGTGGTACCACCGGTGAGGGGGCTACACTAAGCAAAGAAGAAAAATTACATTTATATGAATTTATGGTTAATGAATTTAGTTCCCAAGTTCCTATTATTGCTAATACAGGTGGTATTGACACAGTTTCTACTATTGAATTTACAAAAGAAGTGGCTAAGTTAGGGGTAGATGCTGTGTTAGTAATTTGTCCATTTTATGTAAAACCGACTCAAGAGGGGTTATATCAACATTTTAAATCTATTGCAAAAGCAGTAGATATTCCTATTCTTATTTATAATGTACCTGGACGAACTCGATCGGATATTAGCGTATTGACATTAAAACGTTTAGTTGAAGAATGTCCTAATATTATTGGTATAAAAGATGCTACAGGAGATTGGAATAGGGTGTCAGAAGAAAAAAGAGTACTTCCTGACGACTTCTTAATTTATAGTGGGGATGATTCCATGACTCTTCCGATTATTTCTATTGGAGGTGCTGGAGTAATTAGTGTTGCTAGCCATATAATAGGTAATGATTTGTTACAAATGATCGATGCATATCAAAATGGTAATACAGAATTAGCTAAGAAACTTCATCTTAAAATGTTTCCGATAATGGATGGGTTATTTTTTATAACAAGTCCAATTCCTGTAAAAACAGCTTTAAATTTATTGGGATTGCCGGGTGGAAAATTCCGACTTCCAATGGTGGAAGCTAATGAGGAAGAAACCGGTTATATTCGAAAATTGTTACTTGATTATAAATTGCTTTCTGAATAATTAAAAATAGAGAACTCACATGAGTTCTCTATTTTTAATTATAATGTCTATAAAGACCTATTACTTTTCCTAAAATTCTTACTTCTGCAGAACGGATAGGCTCATAATCATCATTTTCAGGCTGCAATCGAATATGATCTGCTTCTCTATAAAAAGTTTTAACGGTAGCTTCTTCTTCTCCTACTAATGCAACCACAATATCTCCATTATTAGCTGTATTTTGTTGTGCCACAACTAATAAATCATTTTCATAAATTCCCACATTAATCATGCTGTCTCCGCGAACAGTAAGAATAAAAGAATTCTGATTACCAATAAGTTCTGCAGGAAGGGGAAGAACCGTTTCAACTCTTTCTTCCGCAATAATAGGTTCTCCTGCACGCACCGCTCCAACAATAGGGGTCGGAATCATTTTCTTTTTCCGCCAAGACATATCTTCTGTAACTTCAATAGCTCTAGAGCTGGAAGGATCACGTTTGATAACACCCAGTTCTTCTAATCGAGCTAAATAACCATGTACTGTAGAAGTAGAACGCAGTCCTACTTCATTACATATTTCACGTACAGTAGGGGGAAATCCGTTTTCTCTGATTTTATTCTTTATACAAGTAAGAATAGACTGTTCTCTAGTAGTAAGAGAACGTTTTGTTCCTAATTTTTTATGTGGCACAACCGATATTCCTTTCAAAGCATAAATAAATTATAGATTTTAATAGATATTGTCTCATATTTTCTTTATTTTATTATAAAAGAAGACTAAAAAAAGTGCAAACACTCGTTCAGGAAAAATATTTTCGCCCTTGGTATTGACCGAACTAGTGTTCTTTTGATAAAATAAAGATATCAAAAGAACACTAGTTCGGGGATTGTATGTTCTAATACATGCAACAGGAGGAATACAATGAAAAAACGAAATCGTAAAATATTACTAACAATATTATGTGTTATATTATTAGCTATGTTTGGATATGCAGTAAATGCAGATATGATTTCTAATGAGCCATTATATACAACTGTAACAGTAGAGTATAATGATACATTATGGACTATTGCAGGAAGGCATATCTCTGATGATACTGACATTAGAAGTTATGTATTTGAGTTAGAAGAAGTTAATAATATTACTAATCCGGCTGCTTTAGTGCCTGGCCAAACCATTCGAGTTCCTATTATTAATAAATAAAAAACGCCATTATATGGTGTTTTTTATTTATTAAATATCATAGCAATAGGATTATTTACAAATAAATTAGCCTCGTTAATATAATGACGTACCATTTCTACAGATTTATGTCTAGTTTGCTTCATTATAATACGTTCTTCAATGCCATGAAGAGCTGCATAAGTTGCAAATCCATGTCGTAAACTGTGAGCACCATATAAATCTGTTTGCAATCCAATACGGCCAACATATTTTTTTACAATAAGATTAATTGATTTATCACTAATTGCAGTATTTCCTAATTTTCCTGATTTTAGTATTCTTCTAAATAAAGGACCAGAGGTATGCTTTATTTCTTGTAGCCATTTTTTTACTGCAAGTATAGCACACATATTGGTATCTTTAAGATATGGAATTCCTACTTTTTGCCCTTCGCCCATTTGATCAGTTTTTGATTGTTCGATGGTAACGATCATCCCTTGTGGATAAAAAGACAAGTCTTCTATTTGTAAATTTGATAATTCACTACGTCTAAATGCTCCCATAAATCCTAATAATAAAATAGCTTTATCTCTAATATCCGTTAAATTATCTGGATTCATGCTAGCAACCATTTGTTCAAGTTCTTCCCAATAAATAGCAGTTTTCCCTTTTTGTGCAATACCTTTTCGTCTACTTAACCCAACTAAAGTTTCTTTTACAATCCATTCTTTACAAGGATTTTTTACAACTGAACCTGCTGCATTATAATTCTCGGATATAGCACTAATTCGACGTCGTATAGTCGAATTTTTAGCATAATCTGCTAAATCATTAATATAATTTACAACAGTTTCTGCAGAAGCAGGGAAGGAGGATTGTTTATGATATTGACACCAATCACAAAAATCATTCCAATCCGACTCGTAAGAATTAATAGTACTTTCTGCTTTAGAATCTGCAAGTGATTGCAAACTTTTATCTGATAGCATACTTTGCTGATGTTTTTCTATAAAATTCCGTATATAAAAATGTTTATTTTTAGACAAATAATCAAACCTCCAATAAAATTTAATAAAATCTAAAATTATAGGTTTCAATAAAGGGGTTTAAATGAATTTTAAAAATTTTTATGATATTTTAGTCATATAAAAGTACAAAAGCTCTTAAACAAGGGATTTTGAGCAAATTTATATATTGAAAGCAAATAATATCTACAAAATTGTTTAAAATCAATACATTAGTTCCGATAACGTTAAATTATCGGAACTAATGTTGTTTATTCCATTATAACTAAAGTAATTACAAAAAATCAATCTTCTTATATTGGGAGGCTCTCTTTTAATAAAATAATAAGAGTAAGAGTTTGTAAATAATAAAAAGGATGTTTCTTTTATATTGATGAAACACGTCCTATTTAATATTTTAATAATATATTTTGTTTTTATACCATAAAAATAGTTCACCATATTTTAAAA
The DNA here is from genome assembly GCF_001717505.1 of Dialister pneumosintes. NCBI lineage: Bacteria > Bacillati > Bacillota > Negativicutes > Veillonellales > Veillonellaceae > Dialister > Dialister pneumosintes. The sequence continues at coordinate 512,429 of NZ_CP017037.1, read as the reverse complement.
TATAAAAATAGTTTTTTATAAATTTAGGATAATATAAGAAGAAACAAATGTTCTTCTGTAAAACCGTTTCTTTAAAGGAACGAATGTTCTTTTATTATAATAAAAAACTACCAAAATATTTTAGTAGTTTTTAGATAAATTATCGATTAAACGCATATAATTTTTTTACTACACGATTTACTTCATAATTTAAACGTTCTACATCAATAGTAAGCATCTCCTTATGTACCATAAGAGGTTGTCCATTGATAATTACGGTATCTACATCTTGCGAATTCGCTGCATATACAGCAATAGAGATATCATTAAAATTGGGTTTCCAATGGAATCCTGAGCGATCTACTAAAATAATATCTGCTAACCACCCTTCTTTTAACTTTCCTAAATTAGAATAACCAAGACATTTAGCACCTTCATAGGTAGCCATATTTAATGCTTCTTTTGCAGTAACGGCTTTAGGCAAGTAAGAGGTTGCTTTATGAATAAGTGCGGCTAATCTCATTTCTGAAAACATATCCAATTTATTGTTACTGGAAGCACCATCTGTCCCTAATCCTAAAGTAATTCCTGCTTTGCGTATAGCAAGAACCGGTGCTATACCGGAAGCTAATTTTAAATTGCTTCCCGGATTATGAGCGATACACACTTTCTTTTCTGCCATAATACGAATATCTTGTTCAGTTATATGTACACAATGTGCTGCTAATGTAGGAATATCAAAAAGACCTATATCTTTCATTAGTTGTATAGGAGTTATTCCATATTCTTTTATGCAATTATTTACTTCAGTTTTTGTTTCAGCTAAATGTATATGAACAGGAATATCATATTTTTCACCAATTTCTCTTACTTTTTTTAGATAAGATGGTGGACAAGTATAGGGAGCATGAGGACCAAGCATAACTTGTATACGTCCATCACCTGCTCCGTTCCATGTTTTAAAAAGTTCTATATTTTCTTGTAAAGCTTGCTTACCATTCGGAGAGACACCTGCCAATCCTCTGGCAATATTCCCCCTTATTCCACATGATAAAGCGGCTTTTGCACATGCATTCATATACATATACATATCACAGAATGAAGTCGTTCCACCGCGAATCATTTCTGCGAAAGCAAGCATACTTCCCCAGTATACGATATCATCATCTAAATATTCTTCTGCCGGCCAAATTTTATTCTGAAGCCAATCCATAAGTTCCATATCATCGGCATAACTTCTAAACAAAGTCATTGCAACATGTGTGTGTGTATTGACTAGTCCGGGTAATGCTAAACAGTTTTTTCCAAAAATCACTTTATCATATATAGATTCAACAGGATTTGTCGGGAATCCTGTTATTTTATTATTTATAATCTCTATATTTTGATGCTCTTTTGTCTTCCCTTCATCACAAGAAATTGCAACGTTTTTGATTAACAATTTCATAATATACCTCTTTACTTTTTAATTAATGCATTTTCATATGTTGTAACCGTTTCGATATTAGGATGATAAATAACTCCACTTTCGGTAATAATAGCGGTAATTAAATGATGTGGCGTAATATCAAATGCCGGATTAAAAGTAGAAATTTCAGCCGGAGCAATCCATTCTGTTCCTATTTTTTTTATCTCATCATCAGATCTTTCTTCAATAATAATATAATCTCCTGAAGAAATATTAAAATCAAAAGTGGAAAAAGGTGCAGCTACATAAAAAGGAATTCTATGATAAGAAGCAGCAATAGCCAAAGCATAAGTTCCTATTTTATTGGCTGTATCTCCATTTTTAGCAATACGATCTGCTCCTACAATAATAGCATCTATCTCTTTTGATTTCATAACTAAAGCTGCCATATTATCACAAATAAGCTTACACGGAATATTTGCGGCTATTAATTCAGAAGCAGTTAATCGAGATCCTTGTAATATAGGACGTGTTTCATCAATATATACGCAATTTAATTGATCTCGATTAAATAATTCTGTAATAATTCCTAGAGCGGTTCCAACACCGGAAGTCGCTAAAGCACCTGTATTACAATGTGTTAAAATATGTAAATTTTTTTTATTAACAAATAAACCTGCTCCATGCATTGCGATTTTTTTACAAATAGATTGATCTTGTTGTTGCATATGCACTGCATATTCCAATGTTTTTCTATACATTTGCTTTTCCGGTATTACAAGGCAAAGTTCCAGCATTTGATTGACTGACCAAGATAAATTAACAGCCGTCGGGCGTGCATTAATAAAACAAGCTGCTGCCTCTTTAAGTGCTTTTTTCAAAACTTCTCCTGAAAGACCTTCTTTCAAAAATGATTTTACAGCAAGAACCATTCCATAAGAAGCAGCTACTCCGATAGCAGGTGCACCTCTAACTATAAGTTTTTGTATTGCCATTACTACTTGTTTATAATGAAAATATTTTCTATAAACAATTTTATGAGGAAGCATTGTTTGATCTAAAATCAATAAATTTTCATTTTCCCATTTTAATGACTGTAAGAATTGTGTCATAAATGAAAACCTCCAAATTCATCCAATGCGTGATGACAGGTGCAATCTAGTTGTACATTATAATTTTTAATAATCCAAGTAACAATTTTACGAAAAGAATGTATATTTTTTTCCATACAGTCAAAAACTTCCTTATGAGAAAGCATTTTTTGGTTAATTCCTGTCGAAAAATTAGTGACCATAGAAATAGTTGCATAACATATTTCAGCTTCTCGGGCTAACGAACATTCAGGAACATTTGTCATCCCTACTACATCTGCGCCCCATAATTGATATGCTTTGATTTCTGCCGCTGTTTCAAAACGTGGACCTTCTGTACAAATATAAGTTCCGGAAGGATGTATACTTATATCATTTTCTACACCGGCTTTTAAAATTGCGCGTCTTAATTGGTTACAATAGGGCTCTGACATATCTATATGTGTGACCCCATATCGTTCCCCATCAAAAAAAGTATGTTCTCTATGTTTTGTACAATCTATAAATTGATTAATGAGAACTAATTCTCCAGGCTTATAAGTAGGATTCATTGATCCTACTGCTGTAGTAGAAATAACAGAAGAAACATTCAACATTTTTAATGCATATATATTGGCACGATAATTAATTTTATGAGGTGGAATAGTATGTTTTACTCCATGTCTTGCAAGAAAAATTATTTCTTTATTTTCATATAATCCCTTTTGATAATGTGCTTTGCCATATGGAGTGTTAATACTTTTTTCTTCTATATTATGTAAAATCCCTACGTCATATACCCCTGTTCCCCCTATAAATGCCAATTTATTCATGCTCGTTTTTTCCTTTCCTTTCTATAATTTTTTCAATAGGAATCGTATATAAAGTGGAGCAATATTGACAAATAACTTCCACTGTTGTATCTTCTTTACTTATTTTTTCAAGTTCATATGTAGGAATTGAACAAACAGAGTTTATAATTTTTTCTTCTGAACATGTACATTGAAATGAAATTCTAAACTTTTTTATAAGTTCAAAATGGCCATTATAGATCAAATTATCAATAGTATTTGAAACGTAAGATTCAGAATCGGCAACAGAAACAAAACTATAAGGTTTAGAGAAATAATTGTTAAATTTAGAAGGATTTCCTTCAGGCATCAATTGAGCCAATAAAGAAAAAACTCTATCAATTTTATTGTCTTTGTCTCTTGTAACTGCAACCTGCAAATAGGATAATGTTTGATCAGATTCATTCAGATAAGATGTTAAACAAGTAGATACATCCGAACTACTTAATTGTATAGAACTTGTATAAGGTGTTCTTAGTAAAGAGTATCGTGTTACATAGAGTACACCATTTTTATTTAAAATATGATTATCTGTACCGGCATATTCAGGATGATCTATGTATCCTCTTAGATAATGGTCCCCATATGCATCTACATGAATGTTACCTAAAGAAGTATTTGTTTTCCATAGAAGAGAAATGCCTTCCTCATTTTTAAAATCTGTAGCTAAAACAACTGTTCCTGCAAAAAGTTTACCAAGAATGATTGTAGCAGATGTAGTTAAGTTATGTTTTGCCGCTGCTGTTAAAGTAGCTGTTGTAACATCAGCTATAGTGAGGCGAATATTATCTTTATTTAAATAATGAGAAATTTGATTTTTATCAATCATGATATACCTCAATGTTAAAATAAGTAAGACCCATATTGCCTGAAACTACAATAAGGGTCTTATCCTTTAAATTATCGAAGCGCATCTATAGCTGCTTTTCTATCTTTTTGACCAAATACTGCTGATCCGGCAACCAAAATATCAGCACCCGCTTTTATAATCTCTTTTACATTTTGAGAATTAACTCCTCCATCTACTTCAATAAGACAAGATAAGTTGTTCTCCATAATTAACTGACGAAGTGCAGATATTTTATCTAAAGTATATGTTATAAATTTTTGTCCGCCAAAGCCGGGATTTACTGACATAATTAATACATAATCTATAATAGGTAATAAACATTCTATATGTTGGATAGGTGTTCCCGGGTTAAGAACAATACCTGCTTTTATCCCTTTATCTTTTATCATATGAATAATCCTGTCCGCATGAGGAGCTACTTCCACATGAAAAGATAACATTTCTACTCCAGACTCTGCTAATACGTCAATATAGTTTTCTGGATTATAAACCATAAGATGTGCGTCAAAAACAAGTTGTGTATGTGCACGTAATGCTTTAATAATGGGAGCACCAAAAGTAAGGTTGGGTACAAAATGTCCATCCATAATATCTAAATGAACTAAATCAGCTCCTGCTTTTTCAATATCTTTTAATTCTTCTGCCAACTTGGAGAAATCAGCAGATAAAAGCGAAGGCGCAATTTTAATCATAAATACTCCTCCTAATATTTAACCATTCTATTATGTATTTCTGTTAAAATATCTTGATATGATTTATACCGAGTTTTCTGTATAATCCCTTCTTCCAGCGCTTTTAATATAGCACATGCAGGTTCTTTTAAGTGTAAACAATTATTAAATTTACATTTACCTAAATAAGGTCTAAATTCTCTAAACAAAAAATCTAATCCATCTGCTAAATCCGCATTTAAATCTAATGCAGTATAACCTGGTGTATCCATAAGATAATTAGTATTTGTTAATTTAATCAGTTCCGAATGACGAGTGGTATTTTTCCCTCTCCCGGTTTGTGAACTTACTTCCTGACAATTAAAATACTCTTTTCTAATGAGTAAGTTTAAAAGACTTGACTTTCCTACTCCGGAAGGACCGGAAAAAGAAATTACAGCCCCCCTTAATTTAGAATAAAGTATATCTATTCCTGTTTTTTGAATAGCAGAAACAATAATAGAGTCATAGCCTGCCTTTTTATATATAGACGATATTTCTTCTGCTTTAACTATATTTAAATCCGCTTTATTGATGCAAATTAATACCGGAATTCGAAAAGCCTCGGCAGCGATTAGCATTTTATCAATAACAAATAAACTTGGATTAGGATTTGTAACTGCTATAGTTAATATGAATTGATCAATGTTTGCAACAGGTGGACGACTTAATACATTCTTACGTGGATATACAGATACAATACTGGGAGTATGTTCTTTATCAAAATCATATTCGACCCAGTCTCCCACTAAAATATTTCCTTGTCGTTTTGTTTTTCCACGAGAACGGCTTATAATTTGAGAGTTATTTTCTGTTGCTATCGTAAAATAGCCATTTTGATTTTTAAGAATAAGTCCTTTCATACTCACAACTCTCTATCTTGAATAACGGATCCGTCAACAACTACTTGTACTCGAACACTTCCTACTCCGGAAACATCTTTTACAATATTACTCCCCGGTACGGTAGCTTCATTATATACTTGATGTTTTCCTGTATCATCAGTTACATAAATTTCAAGTTTTTTAGATTCACCGGTTTTAGGTAAAGTGATATTGACGGTTCCTTTTTTTATATTAGATAGTTGTTTTTTATCTTTTCCTATAACTAAATTTACAATGCCGTTTGAATGATTATTAGCAATCGGATCTTGTGATGTAACAAGCGCTTTAGGATCTGTTAATGAAACTCCTTCAGATACCGTAATTTGACCTACTGTTAATTTACTATCTGTAAGAACTTTCTTTGCTTCTTCTATTGGTAGACCGACTACATTGGGTACTTTTATCTGTTTTGTGTTAATAACAATATTAATTAAAGTATCCGCATCCACTCTTGAGGATGGCAATGGCATCTGTGTAAGAATAATATTTTCAGGTTGTGTAGAATCATTTCCTTCTTGTACATTTCCCAATGTTAAATGTAATTTTGTCAACCGTTCTTTTGCTTGTTCAATAGTCAACCCTTTCAAATCAGGAACTAAAATAACGGTTCCTCCTTTGCTAACTGTTAAATGAATAATACGTTGTTCTTTTACTTTAGAATTAGCTGATGGAGTTTGAGAGATAACTTCTCCAATAGGAACATCATTACTGGCAATTTCATCAATAGATACCTTTAATTCTTTTTTTCTTAGTATTTGTTCTGCAACTTCTACCGGTTTTCCAACTACATTAGGCACTTCTACTTCTTTATTACTCCAAAAGTTTCCAAAACTGAAAAATGCCCATGCAAATGCTACAATGAAAAGCAAAACCATCGAAGCTAAAATATATTTTTGTGGAAGGTTGGATATAAATCGAGAAAATTTACTTTCCGTATCACATTTTTCTATACGACGTGTTTTTGACGTTACTGTTTTCGATATAGTTCCAAAATCTCGTTCTACAGCTTTAAAAGCAGAAGAGGTTGTAAATCCTTGTGCAATTTTTAATTCTGATATAAAATCTTGTATATTATCATACCTTCTTGTAGGATTTCTTTGTAACGCTGTCAATAAACATTCTTCCAACATAGGAGAAATAGCAGGATTATAACGTGTTGGACGCGGAATTTCTTCCTGCATATGTTTTAATGCAATGCTTACTGCAGTTTCTCCATCAAAAGGCAAATGATTGGTAAGCATTTCATATAAAACAATACCTAAAGAGTAAATATCTGTTTTGGCATTTAATTTATCCCCTGCTGCTTGTTCCGGGGATAAATAATGAACGGAACCTAGTACAGCTTCTCTAGTCATTATTGTAGAAGAGTTTACTGCACGAGCAATACCAAAGTCTGTAACTTTTACTTTATGATTCGGTGTCAAAAGAATATTTTGTGGTTTGATATCACAATGAATAATTCCGTTATCATGTGCTTCTGCTAAAGCATTTCCAATTTCTATAGTGATTTTTACAGCCATATCAATCGGAATATGTGGATGTTCTTTTATATATTCTTTAAGTGTTTTCCCTTGTACATATTCCATGACTATATAATGACTTCCTTCACAGCAGCCTACATCATAAATACCTACGATATTGGGATGACTAAGTTTACCTGCAGATTGTGCTTCACGTCTAAATTTAGCAATAAATTCACTGTCCTCTGCAAAAGCAGTATGTAAGATTTTAATTGCAACTAATCTATCAAGTAAAAGGTCTCTTGCCTGATAGACATCTGCCATACCGCCAGTACCTATTTTCTTTTCTAATTGATAGCGTTCATCCAGTATTCTATTATTCATAGTTTACTCCATTTTCCAATGATTCATCGCATGCTAATATAACAGAAACATTATCTTCAGCACCAGCTTTATAAGTCATATCAATCAATTCATTCATACAAGCTTTTAGATTAAATTTTTTTATAATTTTATGTTTTTTCATACAATTATTTATTGATTGATCTGTAACCATACTAGTGAGCCCATCAGAACAAAGTAACATAACTGAGTTTATATCAAAAGTAAGATGCCCTTTATCTACAACAAGTTCCGGTTTTATACCGACAGCTCTGGTAATTTCATTTTGTCTGGGATGCTTTTTCATTTCGGAAAAATTAATTTTTCCCTCTTTGAATAAATGCATCACAAAAGAATGATCTTCTGTGATTTGTGTAATAGATTCTATTTTGTTGTTAAAAATATATAAACGACTATCCCCTACGTGAGCCCAATATAAAACATTTCCATGAATCACAACCACAATTAATGTTGTACCCATAGAAGACAATGTCATTGCTTGCTTTTTATGTTTTAGAACTTCTTGATTTGCAAACTGAATAGCATTTGTTAATACCTGCTCATTTATTGCATGAAGTTCATATTTTGTTAAAAAGCTTTTGACAGCATTAACAGCTAATTGACTAGCCGTTTCTCCTCCATCATATCCGCCCATACCATCAGCAAGAATATAACAAGAATTTTTAAAAATTGAGATGCTATCTTCATTATTTTTCCGGATGAGTCCGGTTTTTGATATGCCATAATTAGTAATCATAGATTTTATATTGTTAAAAACTTACACAAAATAAATAAATTTTCTTTATTTTATAATTAAATGTTAATGTGATAATTTAGCATCTTGCATAAATCGACGTTTTAATTGTCCGCATGCAGCCTGTATTTCTTCACCCATTTGACGCCTTACTGTAGTATTTCTTCCATATTTAGTAAGTGCTCTTTGAAACCGGAAGGTTTGGTTCATCGAAGGTGGATATAATTGAATATGTTCAGTACCATTTACCGGAATGAGATTAATATGTGCATTCAATTTACCTAATAAATGATGTAATTCTTCTGCGTTTTCTAAACTGTCATTAATTCCTTTTATAAGAATATATTCAAAAGTAACTCGTCTCCCTGTTTTTTCAAAATAATATACAGAAGCTTTTATTAAGTCTTGAATAGGAAACATTTTACTAGCCGGTAATATTCGATTTCTAATCGTATCATTAGGAGCATGTAGAGAAATTGCTAAAGTAATAGGAATTCCTTCTTCTGCTAAACGATAAATACGAGGAACTATACCACAAGTAGACAAAGTCATATTTCTATAGCTTATATTAAGCAAATCTTCATCATGGCAAAGGTTTATGAATTTAAGAACTTCTTCATAATTTTGTAAAGGTTCTCCGGCTCCCATAAGAACCAAAGAATGAATAGGTTGCTTAAAGACTTCTTTAAACGCATAAATTTGTGCTAACATTTCTCCTGCAGTCAAATTTCTCTCTAACCCATTTTGTGTAGATGCACAAAAAACACATCCCATTGCACATCCTACCTGTGTAGAAATACAAATAGAGTTTCCATATACATGATGCATACAAACTGTTTCAATAAACGTTCCATCTTCTAACTTAAGGAGAAGCTTTGTCGTATCTTTATCATCAGACTTTTGTTCTTTGATAATTTGAGGTTTAGAAACCATAGCATGATTCATAAGCCATTCTCTAAGCCCTTTAGGCAGCTGTTTCATTTCTGTAAAATCAAAAATAAAACGTTTATACAAATAATCTCTAAGTTGTTTTGCTCTATATCTAGGAAATCCGTTTTTCTTAAATATGTCTTCTAATTCAGGTAATGTACGCGCCCATACATTAATCATTACTATTGCTCCTTATTAATCGAGCCACAAAGAAACCATCTGTATGATATTCATCAGGCCAGATTGTAATCATACCTTCTGTAATTCGCTTTCCGTTAAAATTAAAAGTTTGTAATTTAAAATTTGGATGTGTTTTTAAAAACCATGTAATGACTTCCTCATTTTCTTCTTTATTAAGTGTGCAAGTACTGTATACAAGTATTCCTTCGGGCTTTACATAAAAAGCAGCTGTTTCCATAAGTTTTCTTTGTATGACAGGAAATTCTTTAAGACTTTCTTCACTACGTCTCCAACGAATTTCAGGTTTATGTGCTAATACTCCTAACCCTGAACAGGGAGCGTCTAATAACACTCTATCATAAAGGCCTATTCGCTTTTCATCCACAACTGTAGCATCATGTTGTTCTGCCTGAATACAAGTAATCCCTAATTTAGCTGCATTTTGTTTGATGAGATTTACTTTATGTTCATAAAGATCCCAAGCATCAATACGTGCACGATTTTCAGTAAGTTGTGCTATATTGATAGATTTGCTTCCCGGCGCAGCACACATATCTAAAATAGCTTCGCCTCTACATGGTTCCAATATGGAAGCAGGAATCATAGATGCAGCACTTTGAATGTATACCATCCCCTCTTTAATTAGAGAAGACTTAAACAAAGCATCACCATTGCCAATACGAATCCCCTGTTGACCGGAAATAAAGGGTATTACAGTAGGTTCTGCATGAAGAAATTTTAGTTTTTCCAATAATTTGTTAACAGGTAATTTTATTGGATTGCTATGAATATCTAAAGATGGTGATTTATTAAATTCTTCCAATATAGCCTTAGTACGGTTTTGTCCAACCTGTTTAATCATTCTACGAATAAGCCATTCCGGTTGATTTAATGTTAATGATAAATGCAATAAATTATTTTCTTTAGCAGTTGGAATTCGAATTTGTATTTTCTTTCTAAGATAATTTCTTAATATAGCATTAACAAATCTGGCATTTCCCATATGAGTAATTTGTTTAGCTATATTAACCGTTTCATTTACAGCTGCAGACTCAGGTATTCGATTTAAAAAAAGAAGTTGATATAATCCGATACAAAGTAAAATAGTTACTTTCTCATCAATTTTAGAAATGGGACGTGTACTTAATTTACCTATAATCCAAGTTAAATAATTATATCTGCGACATACTCCATACACAATTTCAGTTAATAAACCTTTTTCTGATTTACTCATCATTTGATACTTCGGAGGAGCATAAGTTTTCATAACTTTTTGTAGGGTTAAATTAGCATATGCATCTTTTGTAAAAACATCAAATAACACATTATACGCCAACTTCCTGGCAGAAGGAACCTCTATCGCTTTATTATTCCAATTGATCATTTATTTTTACCTGGTATCCATTAATAAAATCAGCTGCACTCATTTTTTTATGATTTTCCGGCTGAATCTCAATAATTTTTAATAATCCATTTTTAGTTTGCACAGAAATAATTTGATTCTCTAAGGAAACAATGGTTCCGGGCATTACATTCTTTTTATCATTAGGTTCATATGTTGTTTTATGTATCTTTACTCTCTTTCCACGAAAAAAAGCATATGCTCCCGGTGAAGGATAAATCCCTCGACATAACGAATCTAACACTTGTGCTTCTTGATCCCATGAAATTTTCCCCATCGACTTTGTTATTTTTTCTGCATAAGTTGCATTTTCTTCTATTTGAGGAATTGCATTTTTAAGATAATAAGGTAAATTACTTAATATTTTGACTAACAGTTGTGCTCCTTGTTTACTTAATAAGTCAAACAATTCTCCTGCTGTCATATGTGGTGTAATTTGTACTTTTTTCTGAATTAGCATATCTCCGGTATCCATTCCTACATCTAATTTCATGATAGTAATACCGGTTTCTGTTTTTCCATCAATAATTGCACGTTGAATAGGTGCCGCTCCTCTATATTGAGGAAGAAGTGATGCATGCACATTAATTGCTCCATAAGCCGGTATATCTAAAACAGCTTTCGGCAATATTTTTCCATATGCAATAACAATAAGTAAATCAGGTTGTAAGTTTTTAAGCTGTGTAAGTTCTTCTTCACCAAAACAAAGAGGTTGGTAAACCGGAATGTTTTTTTCTAATGCAAAAGTTTTTACCGGAGAAAAATTAATTTTTTTACCACGTCCATTAATACGATCCGGCTGTGTATACACAGCTATAGGTTCGTATCCGTTTTCAAAAATTAATTTCAATGCGGGGATAGCAAAGGACGGTGTTCCCATAAAAACAATCTTAAGTTTGTTCCGGTTCATGTTCTTCCAGCTTTCGTAATGCAGTTGCTTTTTCAATAAATAAAATACCATTTAAATGGTCTGTTTCATGTTGAATGCAACGGGCTAATAATCCGGTTGCTTCTTTTTGTTTCTTTTTCCCTCTAACATCTTGATACTTAACACGTACAGCCGAATAGCGTTCTACTAAACCAACATATCCGGGAATAGAAAGGCATCCTTCTGTATCCACATCTGTTTCTTCTCCTATTGGTTCCCAAACAGGATTAATATAAGCTTCGAATCCGGTTTCACCGTCATCAGCCACAAAAACTCGAATGGATAAATCAATCTGTGGAGCAGCTAATCCTACACCATTTGATTCATACATTGTTTTTTTCATATCTTGAATAATATATTTTAATTTTTTATTAAACACAGTAACGGGTTCTGCCACTTTTTTCAAAGTAGGATGCCCGGCAATAATAATTTTACTCATAAACACCATCCTTGTAATTTTATAAAGGGTCTATATCTATAATTATACCATTTTCCAGAAATAAGTTTGATTGTTTCATTACATTTTTTAGCTCTATTAAACACTTGCCTTTTATTGTAATAGATCTATAATAAGTATCCTTTCTTTTTTTTACAGGTTCATCATATGGTAATGAAATATGTAGTTCCTGTTCTAATTGAATATCCTTTACTAACCAAAAATATATATTATCCATCTTTTCTTTTACCTGCGAGTAATTTTTAGCAAAGCAGGTAATTTTCATCATCTTGCAAAAAGGAGGATATTGTAATGCTTTTCTATATTCAATTTCTGTATTATAAAATGCTTCATAATTTTGTTGAGCAGCCAATTGTATAACGTTATGTTCCGGGTTATAAGTTTGCAATATAACTTGCCCTTGTGTCTTCTCTCTACCGGCACGTCCCGCACATTGTGTAATGAGTGTAAAAGCTTGTTCAGAAGCGAGATAAGTAGGTAAATTTAAAATATTGTCAATATCAATAATCCCAACCGCATGTACATTCGAAATATCATGCCCTTTAGCAACCATTTGTGTGCCAATTAATATATCATACTTACCTATTCTAAAATCATTCAAAATAGAGGCTGCATTATGCTTTTTTTGTGTACTATCAGTATCAAAACGTGCTATACGTGCATCAGGAAATATTTCATTTAAAGATTCTTCTAATTTTTGTGTTCCCTTTCCTAAAAAAAGTATATGATTGCCATTACATACATTACAGTTTTGGGGAACATTAAAATAGGCTTCACAATAATGACATTGTAAACGATGTTTATCTTTATGATAAACCAGTGATACGTCACAATGTGGACATTTAAAGGTTTTCCCGCAAGATTTACATAAAAGCGTAGGTGCATAACCTCTTCTGTTAAGGAGTAAAATCACCTTTTTATTTTCTTTTATTGTTCGGTCTATTAAGTCAATTAAAGTATCTGAAAATATGGATGATTGCATAACAGCTTGTGGCTGTTTCATATCTATGATTTGTATATGAGGGAGTGACGTTTCAAATACTCTATGGTTCATCGTAATGAGATGAACTTTATGTTGTTTTGCCGCATGATATGAACTTATAGAGGGGGTTGCCGCACCTAAAACAATAGGACACTGATATTGTACTGCCATCACCTTAGCCACATCACGACCATTGTATCGAGGAGTTTCTTCTTGTTTATAAGAAGAGTCATATTCTTCATCAACAATAAGCAATCGTAAGTTTTTAAATGGCATAAATAAAGCGGATCTTGAACCAATAACCACATGGCTATCCCCACGTTCAATACGCATGCGATTATTATATCTTTCGCCTTTACTTAAATTACTGTGCATAAAGACTACATCATCACCAAAATGTTTAGCAAAATAATCTACCATTTGAAGCGTTAATGCTATTTCAGGAACCAGAATTAATACCATTCCCCCCATCGATAAAGCATGATCAGCCGCTCTAACATACACTTCGGTTTTACCGCTTCCGGTAACTCCTTTCAATAAAAATCCTTTATATTTTTGTTTATCAACAGCAGAAATAATATGACTCGTTGCTATTTCTTGCTCCGGAGTAAGAGTGTAGCAATAATTTTCTTTTTCTTTTTTTATCAATGAATACGTTTTTTTATTTTTATAAAACAAATGTCCAAATTTATTTTTACAAAATTCCCGAATAACATTCATAGAAAATCCGGCTTTTTCTACTTCGTGTAGAGGCAAATCTCCATGAATTTTTAAATAGGTTGCTAATTGTGATTGTTTTAATTTTCGTTTCTCATTAACAGGAAACTCTTTATCAATACTTATCCAACGTTCTAAAGGATCTTTGTGAACTGCTTTTATTAATTCGTAAGGTGATACATATTTTTTTTCTAGAAGTTCTTTCCGTTCTTCTTTTGTAAATAGTTCTATAAAATCTTCTTCATAAATTTCTGTTACCGACTCATCAATTAATGTATGTATATACATGGAACTAGGAATAATATCCCAATGTATTTGAAATGAAGTCTTTGTTTTTATCCCTTTTTTATCAATATAAAAAAGGCGAAGTGCTTCTACTACTGTACAAAAATAATAAGAAGAAATCCAAAGTGCTGTTTGAATCATTTCAGGTGTAAACCACGCAAATGAATCGATTGGTGATTTCACATCTTTTAGTGAATAATTAAGTGTAGAAGTATCTATTTCTCTTATAGAAAGAATAATCCCCTCTTCTGTTTTATTGCCAAAGGGAATAATGCAACGCCATCCAACTTGTAAAAAAGAAAGATTTTCCGGAATAATATATGAAAAGGTTCTATTTAATTTTTTAGAAGGTCTGTTAATAATTACTTCTGCAACCCGTTTCATAAGACTCCTCTTTTACAAAAATTTACATATAATAAATTTAAAACAAAATAGTAGACAGTTAATTAGATACTGTCTACTATTTTACCATAATACCAATCAAAAACAGATTTATTAAATTTATTGTATACCGGCGTCTTTACGAAGAATTTCTGCCTTATCAATACGTTCCCAAGGAAAATCTGCTTCTTGACGACCAAAATGTCCATAGGCTGCAGTTTGTTTATAAATAGGATTACGCAAAGAAAGCATATCAATAATCCCTGCAGGACGTAATTCAAAATGCTTAGTTATTAGTTCTTCAATTTCTGTATCAGAAATACGACCGGTTCCAAAGGTATCCACTAAAATTGAGACCGGTTTAGCTACACCAATCGCATAAGACAGCTGAATTTCACATCGATCAGCAATACCGGATGCTACTATATTTTTGGCTACATACCTAGCCGCATAGGCTGCAGAACGATCCACTTTTGTAGGATCTTTTCCTGAAAATGCACCTCCACCATGACGTGCCATTCCTCCATAAGTATCTACAATAATTTTACGTCCTGTTAATCCGGCATCTCCTTGTGGTCCCCCAATAACAAAACGACCTGTAGGATTAATTAAATACCGTGTTTGTTCATCTAATAAAGTAGGAGGAATAACCTTTTTTATAATACGTTCAATCATATCCTCTTCAATTTGTTTTTGCGAAATATCCGGATTATGTTGTGTAGAAATAACAATAGTATGTACCCTTAGCGGTTTCCCATTTTCATATTCTACAGTAACTTGTGTTTTACCATCGGGACGAAGATAAGTAATTTCATTATTTTTTCTTGCAAAAGATAGACGATATGCCAATTTATGTGCTAATGCTATCGGTAAAGGCATATAAATCCCTTTAATATAAGGCTCCGTCTCGTTAGTCGCATAGCCAAACATCATCCCCTGATCTCCGGCACCTATATCGTAATTTTTGGTTTCTCCATTTTTAGATTCTAAAGATTTGTCTACACCCAAAGCAATATCCGGTGATTGTTCCCCAATAGAAAGCAAAATGCCACAATGCTTTCCATCAAATCCGTATGTGGGATTTGTATAACCGATATCATTAACTGTTTTACGAATGATATCAGTATAATTTACATGTGCAGTAGTAGTTACTTCTCCAAATACATGTACTTGACCCGTAGTAACAATCGTTTCACAAGCCACTCGACCACAAGAGTCTTTTTCTAAAATAGCATCTAATATAGAATCAGAAATTTGATCGGCAATTTTATCAGGATGTCCTTCTGTCACTGATTCAGAAGTAAAAAGAAATTTTTTATCCATGATTTTCTCCTTGATAACGTAGAATATATTAAGTAATTATGTAATAAAAAAAGCTCCTCTCATGAGGGGCTAGCCATTTTCCCTCATCTTAACAGCATATAAACTGTTGGAATTAGCACCTTATCTTATAATAGATGGTTGCTGTAGCTTCATTGGGCCGTTCCCTCTGCTACTCTTGATGAGTCACGGTATTACTTATAATAAATCAAAATATACTATAATGCAAGTAAAAAGTGATATGAAAATCTATATTCATACCACTTTCTATTTATATATTTTCGATAAGGTGTTCTATAATAATATCTCCAAGTTTTTCTTTTTTCATACAAGGATAAGTATACATACTTCCATTTTGTAAAAGAATAGTTGCTTTATTATTATCTACATCAAATCCGGAATTCGTACCGGATACATCATTAGCTATTAACATATCTAAATTTTTTCTGATTAATTTTTTCTTCCCATTCTCAATGACATTCGTAGTTTCTGCTGCAAATCCGACTAAAAATTGATGCTGTTTCTTTTGTCCGAGATTTAACAATATATCTGATGTAGACTCTAATGCAAGAGAAAGCTTGTTCAACTCTTCCTTTTTTATTTTTTGCAATGCACTTTTTACCGGTTTGTAATCAGCAACCGCAGCTGCCATAATTACAACATCATAATTCATATATTGTAAATCAATCGCTTGTTTTAATTCTTCAGCGGTCTCTACATATTCTACAGAAGCCCCTACAGGAACTTTTAAATGAGGATTACAGCTAATAATATGTACTAATCCTTTTTCACGTATAGCTGCCTGTGCTATTGCATATCCCATCTTCCCACTGGATCGATTACCTATGTAACGAACAGGGTCTATCTTTTCCTTAGTACCTCCTGCCGTAATAAGAACACGTTTTCCTTGTAATCGACTCTTCCCATTTAAAACTTGGTCTATAGTTGTAAATATTTTATCTTCCGATGGGAATCTTCCTTTTCCGGTTACATTACAAGCTAAATGACCTATTTCCGGTTCTACTAATAAATATCCTCTATCTTTTAATTTTTTTAAATTTTCTTGAACAACTACATTCTCATACATATGTGTATTCATAGCCGGTATTAAAAGAATAGGAGAAGTTGTAGCAATAGCTGTTGTAGAAAGCATATCATCTGCAATCCCTGATGCTATTTTTCCTATGATATTAGCTGTAGCAGGTGCAATAACAAAAATATCTGTCCAGGAAGCTAAAGCAATATGACGAATATCAAAATTAGTAATACCATCAAACATACCCGTAGCTACAGGATATCCGCTTAATTCCCCAAAAGTAATTGGAGAAATTAATTTTGTTGCATGTGCAGTCATTATACATCGTACCTCAGCTCCTAATTGACGCAAATGACTTACCATCCCTGCTGTTTTGTAAGCGGCTATACCGCCACTTATTCCCACAAGAATATGTTTTCCTTCAAATCGCATATTTATTTCCTCTTAACGATTGTAATGTTTGCTCTTATCTGCATAAGTAATTTTATCTTTATAAATTTCTTCCAATGCAATACTTACGGTTTTTTGCCCTTCTAATCCATTAACAAAAGAATTATTTCCATCATTTAATTCACGAGCACGCATAGCTGCTAATGTTACTAAAGTATATTTGTTGTCAACTTTCTTTACTAAAATATCGATAGATGGATAACACATCATAATGAATCAACCTCCTTATTGATATATTGTTTAAATATAACTTCCACTTGTCCTTCATTACGGGACAATTTACATGACTCCGCTTCTAAAATAGCACAAGTTTTGTGCACAGCTTCTTCCAATACATCATTGACAATAATATAGTCATATTTATGTGCCATAGCCAATTCATCAGTAATTTGTGCTAAACGCTTTTTTATGACTTCTTCACTATCTGTACCACGTCCATAAATACGTTTTGATAATACATCAAAAGAAGGGGGAACAATATATACAAATACTCCCTGGGGGTAGTGTTCTTTTACCTGCATAGCTCCTTGTATGTCAATTTCTAATAATACAGACTCTCCCTTTTCAATCTTATCTAAAGCATATTTTTTTGGTGTTCCATAATAATGATCATATACTTTTGCATATTCAAGAAATGCATCTTCTTTGATTAATACTTCAAATTCTTCATTAGTACGAAAAAAATAGTTAAGACCTTCTTTTTCACCTTGTCGTGATGCTCTGGTTGTCATAGAAATAGAGTAATTTAATTTTGGATATATTTTGCGTATGGCATCACAAATAGTTCCTTTTCCTGCACCGGAAGGTCCTGATATTACTAAAAGAATTCCTTTATCTTTTTTTTCTTTGTTAGATGTAATTGTCATTATTTTTCGTTAAGCTCCTCGTTATCTAAGCTCGTATCTTTTAAACAGAGTCTATGTGAAATGGTTTCCGGCTGTACGGCGGACAAAATAATTTGTCCGGTATCCATAATCAAAACAGATCTTGTTTTACGTCCATAAGTAGCATCTATCAACTGTCCCTGATCCCTAGACTCTTGTATCATACGTTTAACAGGTGCTGATTCCGGACTGATAATAGCTATAATCCGATTAGCAGATGCCATATTTCCAAACCCGATGTTAATCAATGAAAATGTCATTCTTTATCCCCTCACTCTAAATTTTGAACTTGCTCACGAATCTTTTCAAGTTCGGTTTTAATCATTATAACACAATTAAGAACCTCGATAAGGTCTGACTTAGACGCTGTAGTATTAACTTCTCGATTAATTTCCTGTAAAAGAAAATTTAATTTTTTTCCTACTACTTTTTCCTGTAAAAGAATTTGTTTAAATTGTTCCAAGTGACTTCCTAAGCGTATAACTTCTTCTGTAAAATCTGTTTTTTCTGCATGAGCAGCTATCTCAGTAAGAATTCTTCCTTTATCTAATAACAATCCGGTTTCTGCTATTAAATCCAATAAACGGTCCCTAAATCGTTTTTCATATGCATAAGAAGATTGCTCTGCATTTTCTACAAGGAATATTCTTTGTTTTTCTATCCAATCTATACGCCGTAATATATCTTGTGCTAAATTTTGACCTTCTTGTTCACGCATATCCATGACCTGATCAAGCGCTACTTTTGTAGCTTCTTTTGTCAATAAAATCAATTCACTTTCCTCTATTTTAGGCTCATCAACATGCAACCAAGAAACCGGTAAATCTAATAAATCCTGTATTCTAATTTTTTTTGTTTTTAGTCCTTTAATATCTTTTAACTTAGAAAAAGCATCCATATATGAGTTTAAAAGGTCTGTATCTACCGTAATTTGCTTCTGTTTCAATGCAGTTGATGGCGTAAAAGTAATTTTTGCAATAACTTTTCCTCGTTCCAAAGACTCTTTAATCATAGTATATATTTCTTGCGATACAGAAACGGGAAGTTTTGAGTCATGAACTGTTATTTCTAAGAAACGGCTATTAACAGTTTTAATACTTACCTCTATCATTCCCATATCATTAGATGCAGTGCCATTGCCATATCCTGTCATACTTCGCATAGCTTAACTGTCCCCTTTCTTTCCATTAGATAAAAAATTGACCTTCAAAAACTTTAGTTGTCGGACCGGTCATGAACACATGACTATTTCCACCATTCCAAGTAATTTGTAGAATACCACCATCAACTAATATATCTATATTATTATCAACAACACCTTGTAATATAGCAGCAACTGCTGTAGCACAACTCCCTGTACCACAAGCTAGTGTAATCCCGGTTCCACGTTCCCAGACTCGCATTCTAATAGTTTTTCTATCTATAATTTTAGCAAATTCGACATTAATTTTATGAGGAAAGTGAACATCACATTCTATAGAAGCCCCTTCTAAAGTTAATCGATCATTATTTACAATATCTTTTGTGAAGATTACACAATGTGGATTTCCCATTGATACACAAGTTATGACATATGACTTATGTAATGAATTTACATACAAGTTAGCATTTAATATTTGTTCCGCTTTCATTCCTATAACAGGAATTTTATTCGTTTCAAAAATAGGCTTCCCCATATCTACTCGAACATTTCCTTCGTCCAACACTTCAGGATATAAAATTCCGACACCTGTTTCGACAGAAAATTTTTTTGCTTAACCAATCCCAATTCAAAAACCCATTGTGCAAAACAACGAATTCCATTACCACACATCTCTGCTTCTGTACCATCTGCATTAAAAATTTTCATTTTCAAATCTGCTTGTAAGGAAGGTAAAACAAAAATAATGCCATCTGCACCAATTCCGAAATGTCTATCACACAAATGAACGCATTCATTAACAATAGGATTTATATCTTTTATAGTTAACGCATTAATTAATATAAAATCGTTACCGCACCCATTCCATTTTGTAAAATGCATAATATCTCCATAATCGGGGAATATCCCTTATCTAAACTGAGTTTCCTGTAATAGATATTGCTTTATTTTATCATTCACTTTACATGCTTGTAAAATGATATACTAAGAAAAGTAAATTAAATACTACGTTTTAAGATTTAATAATCTCGATTATAAAGGAGTATTTATGCAACTTGATAGTTTAATGATTTATCACTTAACAAAAGAATTGAATCAATCTCTACTAGGTGCACAAGTTCGTGAAATACATCAAATAGATTCTCGTTTATTTGAATTAGAATTATTTAAAATAGATACAAAACCGATGCATTTTCTTCTTTCCGCACAAACCCCTACTTATGCATGCATTTTATTTGAAAAAAGAAAAAACAGTAATTTCATCCCTGCTCAAAATTTTTGCATGTCCTTAAGAAAACATTTAGAAGGAAGCCGCATTGTTTCTATTGAACAAATGAACTTAGACCGAATTATTCGTATCGAATTTAATCGTATTGAAAATAACAGCTCTATTATTTCAAAGTTTTTATATTGTGAACTTTTACCTGCCGCACCTAATTTAATACTTGCAGAAAATAATATTATTTTAGATGCATGTATTTATCATAAAAAAAATGATAGGTCGATAGTTCCACAACAAGAATATCAAGCACCTAAAAATTCCCTTCGAATGAATTTTTTAGATTTTAATGAACAAGAACTGCTTGATATTCTTGTGCATCCTTTAGATGATAAAGAAAAAACCGTTGCTGAAGTTCTTTTTAGTCTTTTTAATGGATTAAATCAAATAATTGTAAGCGAAATATGTCAATTATCTCATATTTCTTCTGCAGATATATACCATTCGCTTTCTTTGACAACAAAAAAAATATTAGCATCTGCTATTGTACAAATTAAAACAAGATTACAAAATGCAAATGGATTATTTTTTTATAAAAAAGCTAATAAAGTTCAAATCTCAGCTATCTCCTTATCGATAGATAAAGAGTATCAAAAACAGTCTGTAAATAAATGGATTGTAGATAATATCTCAAATACCGAAGGTATTATTTCTACTGCCGTCAAAGAACTCACAAAACAAATCCAAAGTGCATTAAAAAAAGAACTTCGTAAAGAAAAAAAGATTCGTGAAGAATTAGCTGAAACTGAAAAAACAGAAGAGTATAAATTATGGGGAAATTTACTTTCTATTAACGCATGGAAATCTATTCCCCGACAATTTGAAATAGAGGTAGAGAATCTTTTTGTAGATCCCCCTACTAAAGTACAAATTCCATTAGATCCTACTTTAAGTTTACCTGCTAATAGTCAGATGTATTTTAAAAAGTATAATAAATTAAAAAAACGTGAAGAAATTGGAATTCAAAAACTAAGAGATTGCTTGCAAATGCAAGAATATTTTAATAATTTACTTTATTTTGCATCCACAATTACTGATAGAAAGGCGTTGGATGAACTTCACAATGAATTAAAAAATAACGGCATAAAAAAGCAATCATCACCTAAAACATCTTTAAAAAAAGTAACCAAAAAAGAACCTTTTATACATACAGAAAACAAAGATGGGTATATTATTTCTATAGGAAAAAATAACTCACAAAACGAATTCTTAACACTTCATAAGGCCAATAAGAATGATATTTGGTTACATGCACAAAAAATTCCGGGAGCACATGTAGTGATTCATCAAGACAATGTCCAAGAAGATATTCCAAACGATATTATTCTATATGCGGCTTCTTTGGCAGCTTACTACAGCCAAGATAAAGATTCAGGAAAAGTAAGTGTTGATTATACTAAAATTAAATATGTAAAAAAGATTCCACAAGGTCCTTTAGGCTTAGTTACGTACTCACATCATAAAACAATAGTTGTAAAACCCACACCTCATAAATAAAAAGATGGTTATGAATATCATAACCATCTTTTTATTTTAATCGAGTACAAGTTGCTTCTAATATAACTTTATCTGCTTTTAATAAATGTCCTAATGCTCTCTTGAATGCCGATTTACTTAATCCAAATACATTTTTTATCTCATCCGGATTACTTTTATCAGTAAATGACATCTGTCCATCATGTTTTTTCATAAAATCTACAATGCGCTGCATATCTTCATCCATAGCCTTTTCTTTGGTAGGACGAAGGGACACATTCAATCTTCCATCTTCTCTAATAAATGTAACTCGTGCAGTTACTTCTTGTCCGGCTTTCAAATTTCTTGGCATATCTTCTTTATACAAGAATGCAATCCATTTCTCTCGAGTAATAATAAAAGCCCCATTTCGCGTAATATTATAAACCGTACCTTGAATTTTTCCACCTACTTTAATTCCCTTCGCCGGCTTAGCTAACGCTAACATTTCTTCTGCAATACGCATGGTTACAGCAAGACGTCCTGTTTTATCCGTATATAATTTAATCCAAATACGTTGGTCTTTTTCAACACGACCAATAGTTTCTGAAATAGGTAAAAATATACCACGTTCTGTTCCTACGTCTACAAATGCACCAAATTTAGTTGTTAAAAGAACATTCACATAAGCAATTTCATCTTCATTAACTTGTGGAAGCCTCATACTTGCTGTCAAACGATGATGAGGATCATGATATAAAAAAACTTTTACTCGGTCCCCTAATTTCACAGGTGTTGTTTGTTGCCCATTATGTAAAAGAATATCATCATTCGAATC
Organism: Dialister pneumosintes; assembly: GCF_001717505.1. Classification (NCBI taxonomy): domain Bacteria; kingdom Bacillati; phylum Bacillota; class Negativicutes; order Veillonellales; family Veillonellaceae; genus Dialister; species Dialister pneumosintes. The sequence continues at coordinate 489,417 of NZ_CP017037.1, read as the reverse complement.
CCCGGTTCCTGCCGAAAGAAATGCACCAAATTCTGCAATACGCACCACCGGTAATACAGCTATAGAGTTTTCTTTGAAAGGTAATTCTTTACGTTTTTCTTTTATATTTTGATTATTATAATCCATGCTCATGGTTTATTTCTTCACCTGCAATATTCCTTCAGAAATTATTTCTACATCATCATGATATTCTTCGACAGGAGCATCCCCCCAAAGAGAATCTAATTCATAATGACGTCTTTCATCATCTGTAAAGATATGAACAATAACATCACTAAAATCCATTAAAATCCAGTCACCTTCTCGGTATCCTTCTTTTCTTAAACAACGAATATTGTTTTCTTTCATTTTTTCTTCCACTGCATCGGCAGCAGCTTGTGCCTGTTTTTTATTTCTAGTCGAAGAAAGGATAAAGTAATCTGCAACAGATGTCAGATCTTTTACATCCAAAACCTTAATTAAAACGCCTTTTTTGCTTGAAATGGCTTGGCAAATCATTTTTACTTCTTGATTCATTATATAAGTTCTCCTTTATTAATTAATAGTTGATGCTATAATTTTCTGCATTTCAATAGGATTTACTATCCATGCATTAGAATCCTTAGACTTCTTTTCTGTATCGCCTGGAATAATACAAAATTGATAGTTTTCTTCAGGAAATTTCAAAATATCATATGCTAAAGATGCTGCTTCTTTATAATCAATGTCAGAGTAATAAGGCATCCAATAATTCTTTATAAGAATCCATGTCATAACAGAATAACCATCTTTGCATTTATGCAAATACGCTTTAATAAACCGCTGTTGTCTTTGTATTCTTGCTATTTCATCTTGGTTGGAATCAAGATAGCGTAAATAAGAAATAGAAGAATCCGCATCCAATGTTTGATAACCTAAGTGAATATAAAAATCTTCACTACCATCTTGATTCTTGTGATTCATTTCTTTTTCAACAAAAAAGTCTATCTCTCCAAAATGAGTTAATAAAGCAGCAAATGTGCTTTGATTGTAAACTATAAAATGGTCGATACGAATATGTAACAAATTTTCTAAAGAACTTTTTGTTTCTTCTACTCCACCTTCTGCATACACATCTTTAATAAACATTTTAGTTTTTTCCTCATCCCCTCGTCCTACCAAAGTATTTCGCGGAATGGAAATAAATGTCATTTTTTCTGTTTCAGAATCTACTGCACAAACGGCAATGGTACTCGCTTGAGATTTCTCTTCTTCATTAATGCCTAAGAGCAAATAATAAGTTGGTTTAGGTGTAGTTACTTGTTTAGCATAATTATTTTCATAAAATCTATAAATCGACATGCCTGCATAAATCAATGCCCCACATATCATAGCAACACCTAAAAGAAAAATGAAAATTCGGTCAAATCGGATACGAATTCTTTTCTTTTTACGCATTACTTGCCTCCGTCATATGTTCCAGTAAATTATTACGACCATCTATAGTCAATGGATATATATATGCATCTATATCCAGTAAATGTTTAATAGTAGAATTATAAGCACATAGCACTGCTTTATCTAATGATAGCTTAGATAGTTCTCGAAGATTTTCAACTCCGGGAAAGTCTCGAGAAGGCTCAATATAATCGGCTAAAAAAACAATTTTTTCAAGTAAACTCATATTCGGACGACCGGTTGTATGATAATAAATTGCCGACAAAATATCTTTATCTTTTACAGCAAACCATTTTTGTGCAAGTATCATACCTACCGGCCCATGTAAAAGTGCTTTGCTATTATACATAAAGGAATCGACTTGCATATTTGCTTGATTAACGGTTTGTTGCATATCTGTTAAAGATAAATTTTTAGCACAATCATGAATAAGCCCCGCCAATTCAGCCTTATCTACATCTGTATATTGATAATGGATAGCTAATTGACGTGCAGTAGCTGCTACTCCACAAGAATGAATAAATCTTTTTTCTTTTAATAATCCTTTAAGTTTACTTTTTATTTCTTTTATGTTCATCTTTACCTTCTGTATAGTTTGTGTTCATTTATAAAGTCAATTACATTATCCGGTATAAAGTAACGAGTGGAAATCCCCTTTTTGATCCATTCTCTTAAAATAGTAGAGGAAATAGCCAGCTCAGGAGTTTTCAAAGTTAAAATCTTTTTTTCTCCTAACTCTCCAAAATAATTAATAGTTTGAGCTAATTTTTCTACTTTCTCCGGCCGACTGGCACAAACAAAATAACAAGCATGAAGTAATTCTTTATTAAATTTCCATTCCGGTAAATCTGCAACTGCATCTGTACCCGCAATAAAATAGAAATCCGTATTCGCATCACGCTGTTCTCTAAGTTCTCGTATGGTATCTACGGTGTAAGAAACACCTTGCCTTTCAATTTCTATAGGAGAAATCGTGAAATGTGGATTCCCCTGAATAGCAATTTTTACCATTTCATAACGTAAATATTTATCTACATGATGCATATTCTTTTTAGGTGTATCTGCTGTAGGAATAAATATAATTTCCTCTAATCCGAACTCTTGCCAAGCAGCTTCTGCTATTACAAGATGTCCAACATGAATGGGATTAAACGTTCCTCCAAAAATTCCTATTTTATGTGACATATATATCCAATAATCAAATCCAATAATAAACTACCAAAAGTAATTAATAAAAATACTTGTATAAAATGACGGGCTTCAAACTGTCCTTTTTTAGTTTTAGTAAAATAATACCACATCCATTTTAACTTGTATGACATCGAAAAATCATCGTTTTGATTCTTCATTTGCGTACCTGTCCATTACCAAAAACTTTGTATTTATAAGTCACCAAAGAATCCAGTCCCATAGGGCCTCTTACATGTAATTTTTGTGTACTGATACCAATTTCAGCTCCAAATCCAAATTCAAACCCATCAGTAAATCTGGTAGAAGCGTTGTGATACAAACATGCTGAATCAATATGATTCATAAAAAAAGCTACATTATCCTTATTTTCACTTACAATACATTCTGAATGATGTGTGGAGTAAACAATAATATGTTTTACTGCTTCTTCTACAGAATCTACTATTTTAATAGATAAGATAAGGTCATTATACTCCGTACTCCAGTCTTCTTCTGTAGCCGGTTTGATAGACGAATACAACGAAGCTATCTGTGCATCGCCTCGTAATTCCACCCCATGTTGTTTCAACAAAGGGAAAATTTTTTCTATCACTAGCGGAGCTATATGTCTATGAACAAGAAGCGTTTCCATTGCATTACAAACAGAAGGTTTTTGCACTTTAGCATTAATAATTATAGCTTCCGCTTTTTCAATATCTGCCTCTTTATCTATATAAGTGTGACAAACACCACTCCCTGTTTCAATGACCGGAATGATACTGTCAGAAATTACTGTTTGTATTAATTGTTTACTGCCTCTTGGAATAACTAAATCTATAATGCCCCTCATATGAAGAATATCTTGAATTAATTCCCTTGAAGAATCTAAAACGCTGTATACAACTTGTGCCGGTATTTGAACCGATTCCAATGCTTTTTGCATGATTATCGTAAGTATTTCATTAGTATAATGTGCTTCTTTACCGCCACGAAGAATACAGGCATTCCCACTTTTAATGCATAACACAGCTGCATCTACGGTTACATTAGGTCTAGACTCGTAAATCATAGCAATAACACCAAATGGTGTAGTCTCTTTAATAATTTCTAAGCCATTGGATAATGTATGTTCTCCTATAATTTGGGATACGGGATCCGGTAAATCCATAACTTGTTTAACACCTAATGCCATATCGGAAATCTTCTTATCAGATAACAATAATCGCTCTTTCATAGATGTAGACAGATTATAAACGGCATCTGCTCTTTCCATATCTTGTTTATTAGCCTTTAATATTGCATCTTTATGCAAAAGAAGTGCATCATGAATAGCTTGTAATGCCTTGTTTTTAGCCTTCGTATCCAAAATACCTAAAAATTTAGATGCTTCCTTGACCTGTAAACAAGCCTGCTTTAATTCTAAACTATTCATTACACACCTCTTCTATTTAATAACCATTAAATTGTTTCGATGGATGACCGTATCATATGTTTTCTCATACCCAAGAACCGCTGTCAATTTTTCAGTGTGACATCCACAAATTAATTGAATATCCTGTGAATCATAATAGGTAATTCCACGTGCAATTTCTTCATTTTCATAGAAAACGGACACAGAATCACCTTCTTGAAAGTCACCTTCCACTTTAACTATCCCTGCAGGCAATAAACTGGAACCATTAGATACAATGGCATTTTTACATCCTGCATCAATATAAAGTTTTCCTTTAATAGTCGAACCAATAATAATTTTACGCTTTTTCATTTGCGGATGAACATTTTCTGCTAAAAATAAAGTACCTATTGGTTCTCCATCGATTAAATTCATTAATACATCAGGAAGATGACTATTAGCAATAATCATATCAATACCTGAACGCACACAAATTTCAGCAGCCTTTAATTTAGTTGCCATACCACCGGTGCCTCGAGCTGTACCTGCATCACCTGCCATCGTCAAAAAAGCACGTGAAAACTCCGGAACATAAGAAATAAACTTAGCATCTAAATGTAAAGATGGATTTTTATCATATAACCCGTCAATATCTGAAAGAATTATCAATAAATCCGCATCACAAATACTTGCCACTACTGCAGATAAAGTATCATTATCTCCAACTTTAATTTCATCGGCAGAAACTGCATCGTTTTCATTCACAATAGGAACTGCACCTAAAGCAAGTAAAGCGTCTAACGTAGTACTTGCATGCAAATAACGCTTAGGATTTAATGCATCCCCTTTAGTAAGTAAAAGCTGTGCGACTTTCCCCCCATACTCATGAAAAAAGCGTTCATAAAGATGCATTAACGTCCCTTGCCCGACTGCAGCACAGGCTTGTTTTTGTGGTAAATTATTCGGTTTTATTTCAAATCCTAATAAGGGCATCCCGATAGCAATAGCACCTGACGAAACAAGCACCACTTCATATCCTCTATTTTGCAAATCCATAATCTGACAGGCTAAAGAATTAAAGAAACGAAGATTCGGTTTCCCATTCACATAAGTCAACGAACTCGTCCCTACCTTAATTACGATTCTCTTTTTCGAAGATATATTTCTTCTGACTTGTTCTTCATTAAGGTAATTCATAATGAGATTTTTTATCTTTCTGTCTAAACAAAATACAATTACGTCCTATTACTTGTACAATTTCACAGGATAATTTAGATGCTAACAATGATGCTACGCTGCGAATATCTTCTGCTGCATTTTGATTAATTTTAACTTTAATTAATTCATTAGCGGCAATATTCTTTTCTGCACTTTCTAATACAGAATACTGCAATCCGTCTTTGCCGATTTGAACAGTAGCCGGAATATGTACTGCAATAGCTTTTAAGTATTGTTTCTGCTTTCCTGTAAGCATAAATTAATCCTCCTCATTCCCTTCTTCTTGCCCATGCTTTCTCGCTGTATATGTAAACTCTATACCATATAAATTAACCGTATCGCCTTCTTTTATACCCGCTTGTTTTAACAATTTTTCGAGTCCCATATATCTCCATGCTTTGTCAAAACGACGAAGTGATACATAATCGTCAAAATTAGTCATAGATACCAGTTTTTCTACACGCTTTCCGGTAAGATAATACACATTATCTTCTACTTCCACCTTAAAATCGTCTTTCTTTACATCGTAAATAATTGCTGTATCCGGTGTTTCTAATTCAATCTTAGGTGTAGATTCCAATATTTCCCATACCTTTTCTAAAAGAGGTTGTAACCCTTCTCCATTTAAGGTACAAATAGGGAAAAATTCATATCCTTCGCGTTCAATTTGTTGTCTTAAATTGTCCAACTTTTTTGTATCTTGAATCAAATCAATTTTATTAGCTGCTACAATTTGCTTCTTCGTTGATAGTTTAGAACTATAACGAGCTAACTCTTTATTGATAAGATGAAAATCTTCAAAAGGATCTCGCCCTTCACTACCTGCTGCATCAAGTACATGAATTAATACACGTGTACGTTCTACATGACGTAAAAATTCATCTCCAAGTCCGACCCCTTCACTCGCTCCTTCAATAAGTCCCGGAATATCTGCCATAACAAAACTGCGAGATTCATCCAAATTAACCATTCCTAAAATAGGATTTAATGTTGTAAAGTGATATGCCGCCACTTGCGGTTTTGCCTTAGAAACTTTTCGAATAAGACTGGATTTTCCTACACTTGGGTATCCTAATAATCCCACATCAGCCAACACTTTTAACTCTAAGCGAATTTCTTTCTTTTCTCCCGGCTCTCCCTTTTCCGCATAAGTCGGACCACGTACTGCCGGTGAAACAAAGTGAGAATTTCCTCTACCTCCACGACCACCTTTAACCAACAAAACCTGTTGTCCGTCATGTGTCATATCAGCTAATAATTCATCTGTTTCCGCATCATAAATAAGTGTACCAAGCGGTACATAAATGAATACATTTTCCGCTGCGCGTCCATAACAATCTTTAATCCCGCCATTTTCTCCTTTTTTTGCCGCATATTTACGACGTCTTCTAAAAGAAAGAAGTGTGTTGATTTCTGAATCAGCGACGGCAATAACTGAACCGCCTTGTCCTCCATCACCACCACTGGGTCCACCACGAGGAACATACTTTTCTCGGCGGAAAGAAACCATTCCATTTCCACCGGCACCCGACTCAACAATAATTCGTGCTCTATCAATAAACATACTAACCTCTCCAGCTCATTTAAAACGTTAAAATCTTATTCCTTATTATACATGAAATAAGCGATTATTGCTTATATATTCAATCATAAAAAAGAATTTTATACAATGGTATCTCAAAATAAAAAATCACCTGTTATGCAGGTGATTTTTTTACTAATTCATAAATTATATTGACAATATCATCATTTTTAAGTTACTTTTCAAAAGAAACATTAATCCCATCTTTCTTCAACGCTCCAAAGAGCTTTTTTCCTAATTCAATCCTTAAAATTTAGGCATATATTTATATATGCCTATAAACAAACCGATAATAAGAATGGCAGAAAATAAAGTAACTAGTCTCAAGTTCTGTTTACTATTACACGTTTTTCTTGTTAATTTCTCTTCTAGTATAATAATCCCAAATATAAGAGCTTCTACCAAATATATAGAACCCAAGGTATAAAATGCTATCTTTGGTTTAGTATAAAGCGAAAGATACCAGAGAAAGCCACCGATATTTGCCAATTGTAGAAAATACAATCCAACAGCAATAGGAATCGGTACAAGAAAACTTAATATCCAAGATATTTTTTTATTCTTAACCTTTATAATAGGTTTCAACTCACCAAAATGCTTTGTATAATAATCATCCGTAAAGAATAAATGGCTTAGCAGTCTTGCAAATCTTATAATTAAAATACCGCCAATTACAAAAGTCAAAATACACAATAAAAAACAACCAAAAACTTTATAATCTAACATATTTTTTATCTCTTAAGCTATTTTATTATAAAAAAACAATTGTATACAATATTTAATTTATTAACCTTTTCTTAATAACTTCTGAATATTTATTTCAAAAACGTTTCTTCCCATTCTCTTTCTTTAAATCCTACGAGAACAAAATTTTCACCTACAACAAGTGGCCGTTTCACAAGCATTCCATTGCTAGATAGCCAATCAAGCTGTTCATCTTCTGTCATTTGTGGCAACTTATCTTTTAATTCCATTTCCCTATACAGCATTCCGCTAGTGTTAAAAAATTTCTTTATTGGCTTATTGCTTTTGGCAATCCATAATTTTAACTCTTCTTTCGTCGGATTATTTTCTACAATATGCCTATCATCATACTCAATTTTATGTGAATCAAGCCATTTCTTTGCTTTTTGACAAGTGCTACATTTAGGGTACTCATTAAATAATATTTTCATCTCTCATACCTAACCTTTAGTTTATCAACTTCTTAAATTCACCGTAGCCTTCTTCATCTAGTTTATCAAATGGTATAAAACGAAGCGCTGCAGAATTAATACAATATCTCATCCCCCCGAGTTCTTCCGGTCCGTCTTGAAATACATGTCCAAGGTGCGAATTGGCGCCTTTACTGCGAACCTCCACACGATTCATACCTAAAGTGTTATCCCTCTTATAATTTACATGATCTTCTGAAATTGGTTTGCTGAATGCCGGCCAACCGCAACCGGAGTTAAACTTGTCATTTGATGTAAACAGCGGTTCACCGCTCACAATGTCTACGTAAAGTCCCTTTTCAAAGAAATCGTTGTATTCGCCTGAATAGGGGGCCTCGGTACCAGCTTTCTTTACTACATCAAAGGCTTGTGCTCCAATTCTAAAAAAAAGTTGATCGTCTGTTTCTGTCTGCTTATACTCATTGCTTTCGATTTCAGTTGCAAACATCTTCCTGACTTTATCCATCTCTTCATAAGAAATATGACAATAACCATCTGGATTTTTATCTAAGTAATCTTGATGATACCATTCGGCATCATAGAAATTATCAAGTGGCTTAAGTTCAACATAAAACTCATTATGTTTAGTTTTTTCTTTGGAAAAAGTATTCTCGAGAAGCGATAGATCCTCTTTATCCACATAATATACTCCTGTTTGATATTGGCTTCCTATATCGTTTCCCTGTCTGTTTTTAACAGTAGGGTCAATTACCATAAAGAAAGCTTGTACAAGCATTGAAAGCGATAGTTTGGTATCATCATATGTTACCTTTACGGTTTCTCTATGTTCGGTATCTTTGTAGCAAACATCCTCGTAGCTTGGATTTTCCATGCTGCCATTTGCATAACCTACGGTCGTGTCTAAAACACCCGGAATTCTTTTAAAAATGTGTTCTGTTCCCCAAAAGCATCCACCTGCAAAATATATATCTTTTTTCATAATTAATCTCACTCAACTTAATTAGATTGTGCGCAATTTATATTTAAATACTACACTATATTAAACCATCTTTTGCAAAAATTATGTGAAGAATGTCTAAAAATCTACTCAAGCCAATGCCTGTTATAGTTTTTCCTAACTCTTGCACGCTCGTATGCTTCCATGGTATTCTTAGGCTCTCGGTATTTTAATCCATGTTTCTTAAGCTGTGCAGATACAAGAAAATAGCTTTCTTTATCCAGTACTTCAGCCTTGCATATAAGTTTCCTGCCGGACACATATCGTCCATTGTTATAAAAGTAAAAAGCCGGAAAAAACACTTTGCCGCGCCCTCTCCCTGGAACCCAAAGATCAAATTTAATATCTTTAATGGCATAGTACGGAATAGATTTTGTTTCTCCGCGACTATAGTTTATAGTAAACTGATTTTCCTCAAAAATAATTTCCATGGGATAACTCTTAAAAATCCCTAATACTATATTGTAAGCAAGACTAAGCAGAATCCCCATAAATACAATTAACAAAAGACAAACACTCCATCCCCACTCTCTGACAGAATCATATTGAGGAAGATATATGTAGGAGCTTCGAGTTAAAAATATGATATATCCTAGTATTAAAAATAAGATAAAATAAAGAAAACTCTGCAAAAGTTTACGGTCATTCATTTTGAAGGTCCAATACATATAGCCATTCTCCATATAGCAAACAGAGCTTCCTTTATTTTTCTTTGCTCTTCTTATTCCTTCAATGCATATCATTAAATCTTTACCATTAAGAAGCCAATAAAATAAAATGATCGTTACAATAAAAATTACAGCAGCTGTGATAAATATTCCTATATAATTCATATAATAATATTCCTTAAATAATGTTTATTTGCAAGAATCTTTGTCTTTTTCTCATAATCTCCTTCCGGCACATTATCCTATAAAATTTAGCATTCATTTATTTCTTCACTCCCGACTCAAGAAATTTCTCCCATCTTTATTGTACTGTCTGCTCTATGCTGATCCTGAATACAATTATTCAATATTCCGCTGATATAAGTTCCTTGACAGCTTCAAAATCTGTATATTTCTTAGATAGTTGCTTTTTGTCGGTAGTTTTTAACATTTTCTTATCTCTATAATACTTATCCATACTGTATAGTTTGCTTTTAGATTTGCCACCAATACTATTTTCAATAATTTATTTCCATTATGAAATAAAAGTTTCTTTTACACGTCCTTTCCAAACATCTACATTACCATAAAAACCCGGTACATTAGAAAGTTTGAGTTCAGATATATTTTGTTCCAATTCATGCACAGATACAGTCTTTCTTCCCAAAAGAATATTGGGATTTTTTTGTATTAATTTTCTGACTATCTCATCATGCATTTTCCCAACTCTCCAAAATTTTGCAAAAAGATGCAATTCGTTATCAGAAGTGACTGCTGCTAACGCATGTTCCACTCGATATCCGGCAAACAATCCAAACAGTAAAGACATTAATACATTCCTACTTGATTTATCATATCCATATAATTCTTTGATATTTTCAATGCGAAACACTTCGACCCCTTCACTTATAGACACAATATAATGAGGTGTAATATAGAGTTTTGCGCCCTTATAGAATGTAGTTTCAGGACTATCTATTTCACGTATTCCTTTTGCATATTCACCATCTCGTTCGTATAATTCTTTACACAAGGCAATTTTATTTTCTTTCCTCTTTTGCTTCTTTATTATTTGTACTATTTCCATAACACACATACCAATAAGGATGCCTAACCCTACATAAACTATATAATCCATTATATCCATGCGTTGAAATAATCCTTCTTCTGTATATTCTAAATAGAAGTTACCAAGATATTTAAACGGGTTAACTAAAGATTCATCACCTATATAAAGTTTATAATATTTTTCAGCTACTTTATTTAGTTGTTGATAAGATTCTCTCAAGTAAGCATTTACATGTACCGCGGGGATATCTTTAGCAGTCTCTATTGTATTTTCTGATAGTTTTTTTAGACCACTTTTTTCAAAATCACGTTCAGAGATAACAAACATACAGTCACGGAAATTGTCGCCATCTTTAGTTGTCACAAAAATACATTTATTTCCTTCACTATCACTTGCAAAGGGAGGACTGGCATACATAACATCTATATATACATAATCACCAAATGTATCGGCAGAAAGCACATTTTCTCCCTGCCAATGATCTTTCATCATTATCATTCCTGTATAGGAAAAAAGTAGGACGAACATAGAAAGAAAAACAACTCTTATTATTGCTAACCATCGTCCAGTTTTGAATAATTTCTTTTCTTCCATCAAATTCCCTCCAACATTACTGTTTTCCTTTATACAAAATTAAATTTTAAAATAAATGTGTTTAATTTATTATATCAAATATTTTAACAAACCACATACATGGGACAAACTAAAAGCGATAGAATTTTTATTTTTCTATCGCTTTAAATATTTTAGGAATATCTTTATAAATTCATCGGAAAATATTTTATACACATATCTATTAAAAAAAATTTTACATTTTAATATCTATTAGATATATATTCTTAGATTCTAAAAATGTATATGATTCTACCACTTTAGAATTTGGGTAATAAGTAATATACAAAGTTAAATTATTCTTTTGTTTCTTAGGCTGAGATACTTTTGATGAGATATTTCATGGCATCATTAATAAAATATTCTGAACCATTATCAAGTAAAAATACCTCTAATTCGCTAAAGCTAAACCTACGTTTGGAAGTAGTTATGCTTGTAAAAAATTTACGACGTCCGTCTGTACCTAATTGAACCGCATTTACCGGAAACAGAATAGTTTTTGTTACACCTGTATTCAAATCCTCTAATGCATGTACAACTTGCATTCCTATGTCACGCCATATAAGTGCCACTAATATAATGGGAGTAAAATAATACCATTTACCCCCGCTATCCATATGACATCCATAGGTAAGACCTATATAAGATATACAGACCCCAAATACAGGAGTTGCTCGAATAATAAAAGTTAAATATCAACGACTCCAATCCGTTGTGTATATCTTTATAAAAATAAGTTATAGGATAAGAAATCACAAAAAGAATAAGTGAAACTAAGAATACAAGATGTAATATCATACCTTTATATCCACTTTCTGTTTGTACATATCCCTTTAAACTAAAATTATCATTAGACGGTGTAAATAATGCAAAATCTACAGTAAAAACAACTATAAGAAACAAACTTGTAGAAACACATGAAAAACTTTGAAAAAACTGTTAAAATATACTTCCCCAAAAATTAAAAACAAAGCAAATATTAGGGACAAAATTGCTAAAAAAGTATTTTATATTTATCCATTTTTCCTCACTTGCGTAAACGTAAAATGTAATAACTGTTTTTGAAATTGTATTTTTGTAATCCAACTGTCGTGCAAGTCGGAAGTGATATTATTTTTTGTCTTTCAGTTCCATCTATCTATATAATATTTGGAATGTTTATTTACTTTCTTTTATCACCGTTTAACAATCTATAATAATTGCATCTATGATTTCCGAAGGAAACAAAGAACAAAGATGTGTAATCCAAATATCTAAATGATATAAGTTGCAACTTTTTAAGATAATCTTATTCTTGTTTTTAAATTTAAAGACATATCCAAAGTACTTGTTTTTCACAAAAAGTGAATTAATAAGTATGGGCTCTATTGCATATAATTCATGAAAAAACACTGTTTTTTCTTTTTTATTCCTTTTGAAGACAATCCCGTTTTCAAATAAAATAACTTCTGACCATAAATCAAACTCTGTAGGTAAAATAAATCTCCTTTTACTTTTAATAGAATAAATATATTTTCCCAATTGATTTATCTTATCCACTTTATGTCTATCCATCGTAAAAGTAATTGATTTTAATTGGTAATGAGGACCAAGTGGTGGATTAAACATTTTATAAATAAAAAAATATCCTGATATACATAAAAAGAGTACATATAATATGGTATACATGATTTTCCTATACTTTCTTGTTTGAATATAAGTATTATAAATTGTTATGTAACACTTCAGTTATAAGTAAGACTATTAAAAATAGATATTTAATGAAAAACAAACCCACACTTTCTGATTCTCTCATTAAATAATCCCATCATTTTTCTATCAATAATAATATTTTTAGTGATAATCTTATTTGCCTTCACCCATTTAGGTTTTCATGTCCATTTATGTATAAGAGGATTTCTAATTTTAATAATTAGCCTAACACAATGTTCAAAATAATAATTTTGAACATTGTACTTCCTCTATATCCTTTAATTCAAATATAAGTTCTAAAAGGCTACCTGTTCTACCAGCTTCATAAAATTGAACATGATTATCTTCACTAATTTCCAGTCTTGTATATTTTCTAAAGCGAAGATGTATTTCCACAAAAGCAATCATAAACATAGAAAACAATGCTAAAACAACTTCATATTCTCCAACATTGAAAAATTCGAGTTTAATACTAAAATATGTAAATATCATAGGTAGTAATGAAATCACACGTATCAAAAGTTCTAGTAGATAGTTCATTGGTGGACATTGTAAAGTAAGTATTTGATTCTGTGATAAATTATCTAATTTCATATACTATCTCACTCTCTGGTAATTGCCTATCCAAAGTTTTCTTTTGTAACAAGTTTCACTGCGAAGTCTTCCATACCATATTTTAAACTATTTTTCTTCATCCATATTAATGTCTAATAAATATATCATATTAGGAGAGATTCTTCCGAATGGAGTATAAAGTAACCAGTCTGTCATTTCCTCAAGAAAATAAGTCCCTTCATCTCCTTCATGTAGGGCTGCTATATCATAAGGTTCTTGTGTTAATTTTAAGTTTAATATATTATCTTCCATACGTAATAACTCAAACCATATATGCTCTTTATTATCACTTTGTTCACCATGATCCGTTATTAAGCCCATTTTGATAAGTACGGTATAATTTTCTTTATCATTCATTGCCATAACTTTTCTTACATAAGAAAATCTCTCTAAAGCTAAATTTTTCATTCTTAGAGTCTCTGCATTTGAAATGTAAAAAATCGGATTATTAGCAAGTAAGGTATTTACTTCTTCAAGAAGAGATATTTCGTTCTCCTCATTTATTATAAATATAATTTCACTTTTTGAATTATGACTATTTTTCCTATCATTTTCAGTCCCTAAAACGGTAGAGTCATATTGTAGAATCCCTTCTGTCCAACTAATCTTCCTAACAATAATCGGATTCATATTAATAAATTGCCCAATTATTGCATAGTTTTTTTCTTCATCATATGCCCCTTCTAAAACCATATTAGCAAGAGTCGATATTATACTGTAATGATGATTATATACAGATTTAGATGAATGTAGAATTTCTAACTCTGCTATACTACATCTTGCCAGACCATGAGTATGAATCCATATATCCGTATCAGAAGCCATAACTGCCTGCACTGTATATAAATCTTTAAAATCACAAGGTAATTTGGAATTGACAGCAAGCTCTACCCATTTTCTATTTATAAGTTTTTCTGCACTCTCATCTTCAAAAGCAAGTGTATTAGGCATTAAAGCCTGCAACAATTTTAATTGTAAAATATATGAACTTCTCACATCTTTCCCAAACTTCATATAAGAAGAAAGTGCCATAGTTGCCTTTTGCACTTCATCCATTTCTTTTTCCAAAAAGAAATGTCTTTGAAAATTTGCAAGATGTGATACCTCGTGTTCCACGTAATAAAACCTAAATTCGTATTCTTCCCCTTTATATTCAATAAAAAGGACTCCCGGTTTCCCTTCCTCATGTACAGGTAACATATACCCAATAACTTTTACATCTATAAGTTGTCTAACTCTATCTATGCACTCTTCTGTAAGCAAAAATTTATCATCATTTCTTGATAAAGCATGTATATAAGAATATTCTTCCCAATATTGCAATGGTTGTTCTTGAAGCTGTTTTCTTTTCTGTTTAAAAATATTCAACATATTCTTTTCTCCTTTCGTTTTTAATGGCTTTTGTATATAATTTTCTTTATTAAATATTAATATCTAGAATATCATATTTTTTCTATATATGGTCTTATAACAGTATATAATACTAAACAAATATAATTCAAACGTTTAATAAATATCTTTATTAGGAAATAAATACTAAAAAGAGCTAACTTTAAAATAAAGTTAGCTCTTTTTTATCGTACTAGATATACTTTTACGGTTCTAACGCCCCATTGGTAAGCTTGATCTACTGTATCTACACATATATCTATATGATTTCCAATAACGGTTCCACCAATATCATCTGCAATACAATATCCATATCCTTCTACAAAAAGAATACTGCCTATTGGAATTACCTTAGGATCTACCGCTGCATGACCTTTTCCTGCTTTATTGCCGCTATAAGTATATCCACTTCCACCACCATCATAAGGAGTATATGCAGTAGCATCCATAATCATTTCTTTTTTATAGATTCCATTAAAAACAGGCGGTGTTTCCAAATGACTCCATACGTTATCATCTACTATGCCGGTTACAGGAAGAGCATATTGTTTTTGCATTTCCAACACAGCTTCTTTTGTCCCTTTACCAAAAGAACCATCAACAATTCCCGGATTAAAGCCATGTAAAAGAAGTAAATTCTGCAACTTAACCACCTTATTATTAGAAATTCCTTCTTTGATTACAGATGAATTTTTCTTTGTTTTAGCTGGATGATTGAGTTTCGATAAAGTTGTTTCTGTAATCATACCGGTAACTGGAATTCCCGAGTCTGCTTGTAAATTCTGTACAGCATTAAAAGTATCATTTCCATAAATTCCATCGGCTTCTCCCGTTAGATATCCTGCCTTTTTTAACTTTTCTTGTATCCGCTTTACATCTTTCCCTTCATCACCCATTCCCCACAAATAATCACGTGAAGTATCTTTGTTTGCCACTTTATCAAATGATGTATCCATAGCATTTAAAGCTACACTTGTTTCTTCATCTATGGCTCCGGATACAGGGAGATTTTGATGTCTTTGAAACGCATATACTGCATTTACAGTATCTTGCCCATAAACACCATCCACCTCTCCATCTAAAAAACCATGGTTCTTTAAAATTTGTTGATAAGTATTTACTAATGTTTCCTGATTACCTTCTGCTAAAAGAAGTCCTCCACCTTTTCGATGATTAGTGGTAGCATTGTAAATACTTTCTTCGGTATTATCATCAACCATACCGGTAACGGCAAGTCCATGATCTTCTTGAAATAATTGAACCGCTTTTACTGTAGTTGCACCATATTCACCGTCTACAGCTCTTGCTAAATATCCACAAGATACAAGTTGTTCTTGTAGCATTCGTACTTCTGCCCCACTCATTCCTTCAGAAAGTAAAGCAGCAGAGATGTTTCCGATAGTAAATAAGGTAAAAAGAAATGTATATATTAACCATTGCCATTTTTTCATGAAATTACCTCCAATCTTTTGTATTTTATCATGATTTCTACTTTTATGTAAAAAATATTAAAATCATTCTTAAGTTTTAATATATTAAAAAATCTCTTGGTATACCAAGAGATTTTTTATTTAAATAATTATTCATTCCACCACATAACGCCTTTGGTATCAGAAAGTACATTTTTTACAAACTTAGGCGATGCAACGCCTGCTTGTTGTTGCTTTTCATAATCATCAAGTGCTTCCTTAACTTTGGGAAACAAAATAAGAATAGCAGAAACATTAGTTAATACTTGGAATGCCATAAATAAATCAGCTAAATCCCAAACCAACGGTAAATCAGCAACTGATCCAAAGAATACCATGAATCCGATTAATATTCTAAATGTATAAAGAACCCACTTATTTTTAGTTAAATGATTAATGTTAATTTCTCCATAATAATAATTTCCAACAATAGAACTGAATGCAAACAGGAATATAAGAATAGATACTGCCGTAGGTGCAATATCACCAAAATATTGTGCTAAATTCCACTGTACTAATTCTATACCGGTTAATCCTGTAGTAGAATATTCTCCACTAAGTAAAATAATAAATGCACTGGCAGAACAAATAAACAGGGTATCTACATATACACCGAAACCTTGAATTAACCCCTGTACAACAGGATGATTGGCATCTGCAGTAGCAGCAGCATTTGGTACGGAACCTTCCCCTGCTTCATTGGAGAAAAGACCTCGTTTAAATCCGGTAAGAACCGCTGCCCCCATACCTCCGCCAAATATAGCTTCAAAATTAAATGCATTTTCAAAAATTTCTGCAAATACATAAGGCAATAAATCAAAATGATAAATCATAATTCCCAATGCCGTAATAATATAAATTCCTGCCATGACAGGAACCATCCATTCCGTAACACGAGCAATGCGTCCAAGACCACCACAAATTACTACGACAGCTAATACCGCAATAACAATTCCAACTATCGTTCTGTCAAAACCGAACGCAGAATTTAATGCAAGGCTAATGGTATTTGCTTGTACAGAGTTATAAATTAAACCATAAGTAACAGAAATCAAAATAGCAAATATAGCCGCCCAAATGCTATGTCCTAATCCATTTTTAAGATAATAAGCAGGTCCGCCTTTAAATATAGTTTCTCCATGCTTTCCTTTTGAAGGTACTTTATAAATTTGTGCTAACGTACTTTCTACAAATCCGGTTGCAGCTCCAATTACAGCAATAAACCACATCCAAAAAATAGAACCCGGTCCACCGGTTGTAATAGCAATCGCAATACCGGCAATATTACCTACACCTACTCGAGAAGCTGTACTTACACAAAATGCTTGGAACGGAGATATTTCATTCCCTTTTGTTTTTGATCTGGCAGAAGAAATAATAAGCCTAAACATTTCTTTAAAATGTCGAATCTGTACAAAATTAAGTCTAAACGTAAAATAGAATCCTGCAACTACAAGTAACGTAATAATAATATACGTCCATAAAAATCCGTTAATACTTGAAACCATTGAGTCTAAAAATTCCATACCAATACTCCTGCTCAAAAAAAGAACTCATCGGATATGCCAAAAGCACAATCATAATGAGTCCTCATTGACAATGATTAAATTATATAGAAATCATATTCTCATGTGTTTAAAATGTCAAGTATTCTTTTATATCTTATTGCTTTTTATTTTTTAAAATAAAGATGTAAAAGCTTGTTTTTTATCTTGTAAATATTTATTTTCCAATACTTCATAAGCAGCAGTCTTTCGTATAATGGACTTAATCAATTTATACATTTCTGAATCCTTAGAATAATCAGTTGGCACATAGTAACGAATACGTTTGTCTTTTATCATTTGGTACACTTGTTCTTTACTTTTTTTATTACTCCTGTCATAAACGCCAATAGAATGTCCTCCTAGAGAATTTACAAGTCTCATACACGGAATATCTGTCGCACTATCTCCTATATACACAATATTTCTAAAAGGTACACGCAATTCTCCTTCTGCAAAATGTTTATTTACATGATTATCATTAATATCTAACGTCCCTTTTTCTATACGGAAGAGAAATTGTGTTTTATTCGTATAATTAATAGCCTGTGCAGGCCAACGAGGCACACCACGTTCATCATAATAAAATGCACTGGCATAAATATGTTTAAAATAAGGTGCAATCGAAGTTCCTTCGATAATTTCACGTAATCCTGAAGAGATTATGTAATGTTCGATTTGAACCTCATATTTGTTTCCAAGAATATTCATACGTTCAAACCATGTTTCAAGTCCTTTATATAAAGGAACTCGTTGTCCATAACTCCTTAAATGTTGTTGTGTAGGAATAACCTTTCCTACCGCTTCATCAATCATTTTATACATATAGGCTAGATTACTGTCCATATGATGTTTATCTGCTAATAGGTTGGATTCTGACCAAAAAGTATCTACATCCAGACCTAAACTTCTAATATATCCATCCTGCATGTTTTCAGGAGATAAAGTTTTATCAAAATCATAACAAAGTGCTAATACAGGTTTTATATCCATAATCATTAATCCTCCCTATTTTATATCCATAATGATTAGAAGAAATCTTCGTTTGTATAAATTCTACATTTCTCTTTCATATACAATCACAGGAAAAGAGAATGTATAAAATATATATCTATTTTTCTCCCACCTTCTAAAATGATAATCGTTATCTCTATATTATTTAGCTTAATGAACATGCAGAATATAGTGTTTTAAGTCCTATATACTGTCAATATATATAAATAAAATAAGTAATACCGGATTTTAATATTTTCTATCTATTTCATAAACTACTATTGTTTTTATATTTCACTTAATACAATTTATTCATTCCGTTAAACTGTTACTATATGTGAGCTGATACCCCAGTTCCACCAACAAGTAATAGTTATCCAAATACTCCTTATTCTAAAAAACATAAGTCCTAAATATATAATAAGAGAGGGATAGAATCGATTCTAAATCCCTCATACATCACTACTCTTATTTTTAATTTTTAACTAACATATTGTCCAACACATGTACTATTTCTAATGCACTATCTTTTTTTTCTTTCCCACAAGCAGTTGCCATACATCTTAGTTTTTCCGAATTATTAAGAAGGGAGTCTACCATTTTAGCAATTTCACCCTTTCTTACCCATACCGCACATCCACTATCCTGTAAATGAGAAGCATTAGCACGTTCTTGCCCCGGCAGTGCATTGACTAAAACCATAGGAAGATTCATTGTTAATGCTTCCGTACAAGTAAGTGCTCCGGGTTTAGTCACAATTAATTCGCTCTGACTCATTAATTGTGCTACTTTATTAGTATAGCTATGAAGTTCTACCGGATGACGAAGAGAATCTAAAATAGAAGCAACCTCTTCATATACAGTAATATTTTGACCGGTTACTACAATAAAGCGTTGAATGGAATCTACCTTATCTAATCGTAATAAAGTATCGGTAATATCTCCTAATCCAAGCCCTCCTCCCATAATAAGAACGGTTCCTTTTTCTTTGGAAGAAGGATTTTTTAATTCTTCATAAAAAGATTTCCTAACAGGAATACCTGTTGTATGAATTATAGATTGAGGTACATTATGCATTTCTAATTTATCAGCTAAATCTTTAGAAGGTACACAATATCCATCTAAATGTTTATATATCCATAACTGATGAATATCAAAATCAGTTATAACTCCTAAAAGAGGCGTATGTATATCTCCCTCTTTTTTTAGCATATTAGCTGCACAAGCAGGAAACGGATGTGTAAATAGCAATGCATCGGGTTTTAATACGGTAATAAGGCGTTTCATACGTCTTCTAAAACTCCAAGAAAGAAGGCTTTGTAAAGTAGATCCTAAATGTTTATTTTGTGCATTACTATATAAGCTATCATACATTTCAGGAAATAACCGTATAAGTTTTAAATACGATTCTTTTAATACATGATCTATTGAAATTCCGTCTCGTGAAATAAAATCCAATACCCGAACTGCATCTTCCGGGTGTACTTGTTTAATTGTTTCAGCAATGGCTCTAGCAGCCTGAGAATGACCTTCTCCTATAGAAGCAGTTAATATAAAAAATTTGCGCCGTTTGGTCATACTCAAAAAATTCCTTTCGTTATAAAATAGAATGTAATAAAAAACATTTTATAACTATCGTTATTACATCATATCAATTATTGTTATTATATCATGGATAAAATACCTGATAAATATTTTATTCTTAATCTCCTCTATAATTAGATTCCAATATTTTATTAAAGCAAATAAAAAACAACGGATATTTTCCGTTGTTTTTTATATTGTATTAGTGATTTACTTTTTCTTTCAACTGCTTGCTCGGGCGGAATGCTGGAGCTTTGGAAGCTGGAATATGAATAGTTTCCTGATTTGCAGGATTATGTCCAGTTCTTGCAGCACGTTGACGAACTTCAAATGTGCCAAATCCAATTAAAGCTACTTTTTCACCCTGTTCAAGGGTATTGCTGATAACATCAAGAACAGCCTTAACTGCCTTTTCAGCATCTTTCTTTGTCATTTTAGCTTCTTCAGCTACTGCTGCGATTAATTCTGTCTTATTCATAATAGAGGTTCCTCCTTTAAATAAAACGGGTCAATCCCCGCCTTGTGATTCTTCCGAGTTATTAGCCGAGGTTCTTTTTTGAGATATCGCCCATAACTTTCGTATATCACTGTTTGTGAATGTAGTAGTAGGATTATTTGTTTTTATAGAGTCTTCCCATTGCGTAAATGTTCTCATATAATTCACACAAAACTCATGTAAAGCTAATTCGGGATCCACTCCTTCATCCAGGACTCCAGCTACTAAATCAAAAAGCAGTTTACCGTAGTTGTTGTTCGTTTTCTCTCCATCTTCTGTCAATGCCAATCCAATGGCAGACTTCCAAGAGGATTCGAAGCGACCGTTGGTTAGGTGACCACTCTCGGTATTTTGAGTCTCGGTAGAACTCACTTTCTTATGAATTATACACGCTAAAAGCAGGCTTGGCAAGCATTTAGGTATTCCATCCAATAAATATTTACGTTTTTTAATTTTATTTTTTTGATCTTCCCAATTTAATCCGGGTTCAAAAGAGATAGAATCCGGATTAAAATTAAATAATAGAGGATGTCTTTCTTTCATTTTTTTAGAGATAGAATCTATCACATCCTGCATAGTAAACCAGCCTTCTTTCTCTGCTAATTTAGCATGAAATATAATTTGATATAAACAATCTCCAAGCTCTTCCTGTAAATGTAAAGAATTCTCTTCATTAATCGCGTCAATTACCTCATATACTTCTTGAATAAAATAAGTTTTTAATGTTTGATGTGTTTGTTGTAAATCCCATGGGCATCCATTTTTAGATAACAAAACATCCATTACCTCATCAATAGCATCAAGTGAAAATAAACTTTCTTCTTTTCGATGCATTTCCTTTAAATCTAAAATAATGATTTCAGGTAAATTATTTCTTTTAAAAAATGTAGCCACCGTCATGTCAATCCGATTCCCTTGTTTATCTATTTCCCATAAAATAGATTCCGGAGTAAAAAAATTTAAAAGGCGTTCTGCAATTTTATCATAACTTTCTTTTCCTATATCATAAATAACTATAGTTTGTACCGGATAAAAAGACAAAGTTTCAAAAGCTAATCCGGTAATAATTGTCATTGGATTAGACGTAGACAACTTGTACTTATCTAAAATCTCATATATTCTACCTAGATTCATAATTGCCTCAATTTTTTAATAATGATTCTATAACAAATGGGTAAGCAAATTAACAGTTTATTTGCTTACCCACTATTTATTTCCAAGTCAACTTTTCAATTATATTTGCTAATTGATTCCCTACTTTAGGCATTTCTCTTACATCTTGAGCTGTAACTGTTTTAGTAATTAAAACTGCCACTAAAAACACAATTCCTCCAAGTACAATGGAAAGCAAAGAGGATAAGGTATTACTATGAGTCACTTGTAAAATTCCTTCATAGCTAAACCATACGGCACTCCCCATAATAGCAGAAGATAAGAATACTTTACCCGTATGAATCCAATCCATCTTATATTCCATAATTTTATATAAACAAACTAAATTCAAAAGTGCAGCAATGCCAAAATCAGCATTAGTTGCCCAGGCGCTACCTAAAACACCCAAAGATGGAATGGCTGTTAAATACCAAGATAATCCAATCTTAATAAAAGCACTAGCCACCATATTAATAAAAGGAATCGCTGTTTTTCCAAGTCCTTGTAACACACCGGTTGTTACTTGTTGTATCCCTAAGAAAAACACACCTAAACTCATAACAGCAATACAAGGTCCTGCATCCGGAATGGCATACAATAAAGTAGAAATGGGTGTTGCAATAACGCATAATCCGACAAAAGCCGGAATGGTAATGATACATGCTAAACGCATAGCTGTTTGCGTACGTTTACGTACAGTATCAAAATCTTTTTTTATATTCGCTTCTGAAATTCCGGGAACTAAACTTGCTGCAAAAGCAGCTGTTACAATCGTAGGCATGTTAATTAAAGAAGTAGCCATTCCTGTTAAATAACCAAATAGAGTAGTAGCTTGCTCTACAGTAAAACCTGCGACTTCCAATCGTTTAGGTACAATCAAAAGATCAATACTTGATACAATAGGTACCATAATATTGGCAAGAGACACAGGAATTGCCAATATTATTAGTCGTTTTAGGATAGTAAATGTGCTATCCGGAACAATTGATTTATTTTGCGTTAGATATAATTCTTTTCTTGTTTTTCTTTCTATCCAATAATACCAAAGCAATACAAAAATAGCGATTAATGCCCCGGGTGCTGCACCTAAAGTAGCTCCTGCAGCACCATACTCCAATCCTTTAGGTAAAAGAATGATAGCCAATCCAATCATAGTTACTACACGAACAAGCTGCTCTACAATTTGAGAAACAGCGGTAGGCATCATATCCTGTAAACCTTGAAAATATCCACGCATAGTGGCAACGATTGTCGCACAAAAAACAGCAGGTGCCAATGCAATTAAAGACCAATAAGCTCTCGCATCACGTACAATATGATTATCGATAAGCCAACTTGCTCCAAAGAATAAAGCGATACTAAAAAATAACCCGGTAAGTGTTAACACTGTCAAAGATATTTTAAATACTCGCTGTCCACCCACATAATCATGAATAGCATTTTTTTCTGCAACCATAATAGAAATAGCAACCGGAAGACCTGCAGAAGATACAGATAAACACAGCAAGTAAATCGGATATGCCATTTGATAAAGCCCAATACCTTCACCACCAAGCAAACGTGATAAATAGATACGGCTAAATGCACCTATAAATTTAACAATAATTCCTGCTATCGTAAGAATTAACGCACCACGGATAAAAGAGTTTTTACTCATAATCTTTTTCCTATCTACATTCAGTAATTAAAAATTTCTCCAGGATTCAGTATATTAATGAGTCCTTTGCTTATTTATTTGATAAAACAAATCCTGCATCCAAGTTAAAAAATCTGTTTTCATTTTAACTTTGTCTATTCTAACACGAGAAGGACTTCCCGGTAAAATATGAATCATCTCTAAATAATGTACAGGAAGATGTAAAGGATTCCATCCTTTTATAAAGTCTATATCTGCCCAAGTAATCAAATAAGACTCTCCCTCATCTATAATACTTC
The DNA here is from genome assembly GCF_001717505.1 of Dialister pneumosintes. NCBI lineage: Bacteria > Bacillati > Bacillota > Negativicutes > Veillonellales > Veillonellaceae > Dialister > Dialister pneumosintes. Next base: position 465,269 of record NZ_CP017037.1, on the reverse strand, counting down.
CAATTCCTAGATTTCTTGCTTGTATCCGCACTTTAGCTGAAGAAAATAATTTAGTTACCGCTGTTGTAGGATTTCCAAATCTATCAATAATTTCATCTAAAAGTTCAGATAGTTCTTCCTCTGTAGTTGCAATAGCTAATCTATGATAAATTTCCAACTTTTGTTCTTCGTTTTGAATATAGGCAGAATCAATATATGCATCCTGTCTAAATTCTAATGTAGTATTAGGTAGTTTTTTAGGAATCGGTATATTATCTCTTTCTGCCTTTAATTCATGAATAGCATCATGTAACATATTGCAATAAGTCATAAATCCTATGTTGGCAATATTACCATGTTGAGCGGCGCCTAACAAATTTCCGGCTCCGCGAATTTCCAAGTCTCGCATTGCAATTTTAAATCCGCTCCCCAATTCAGTAAATTCCCTAATTGTTTCCAATCTTTTTTCTGCTACTTCATTAAGAATTTTTCCTTTTCTATAGAAAAAATAAGCTCTTGCAATTTTTTCAGAACGTCCTACACGTCCTCGCATTTGATAAATTTGTGACAACCCCATCCGATCTGCGTCATAAACTAACATAGTATTGGCGTTGGGTTGATCTAATCCATTTTCTACTAAAGTTGTACAAAGCAATACATCAAATTTACCGGCATAAAAATCCATCATAATATTTTCTAATTGCTTTCCATCCATACGTCCATGTGCAATAACAATAGAAATATCTTCCGGTAAAATTTGTTTTAAATGATGTGCCATCGCCTCTATTGTATCAATACGATTGTATACAAAGTATACTTGTCCGGAACGCTCCTTTTCTCGCATAATAGCATTTCTTACCAAATTATCATCATACTCCGTAACATAAGTCTGTATAGCATGGCGATTGGATGGAGCTTGCGTAATAGTAACCATATCTCTCACCCCGGTAAGACTCATATGCAAAGTTCTCGGAATAGGCGTAGCAGAAAGAGTAAGAATATCAATTCCTTCTGACCAAGATTTCCATTTTTCTTTTTGTGCAACACCAAATCGTTGTTCTTCATCAACTACCAGCAGTCCTAACTTATGACATTGCAATTTTTTATTTAAAATAGCATGTGTACCAATTAATACATCCAGTTCTCCACTTGCCATTTTTCGTAATATATCATTTCTATTTTTAATTGACACAAAACGATTCATGACCGCTATACGAATTCCAAACGGTTCCATACGTTGTACAAAATTTTTATAGTGTTGTTGTGATAAAACGGTAGTAGGAACAAGAACCATCGATTGATATCCACTCATAACACATTTAAAAACTGCTCTCATAGCCACTTCTGTTTTACCAAAGCCTACATCTCCGCAAAGAAGCATATCCATAGGTTGTGGCTTTTCCATAACCTCTTTTATTTTCTCAATAGCAATTAGCTGATCGGGAGTTTCTACATAGGGGAAACCATCCTCAAACTCTCGCTGCATAAAATTATCAGTATCAAATGCAATGCCCTTAGCTAATTCTCTCTTCGCATAAATAGCTAAAAGTCGCTCTGCCATATCACGAATGGACTTACTTGCTTTCGTTTTTACTTTTTCCCATTGCACCCCACCCATTTTGTGTAAAACCGGTGTTGTACCTTCCGGACCAATATATTTTTCTAATGTATAAATTTGGTTCATAGGCAAATATAGTTTGTCGGATCCTGCATACTGAATAGTTACATAGTCTCTATGTATACCATCGATTTCAATAGTACGCATACCTACATAACGTCCAATCCCATGTACATTTTGTACTACATAATCCCCAACATTTAAATCCGAGAAATATCGGATTTGTTGCCCTTGCTTTTTTTTATTGTAACGTTTGGTTTTCTGCCTCCCCAAAATATCCTTAGCTGCTATAACTACCAATTTGCAAGAAGAAAGTTCAAACCCATTAGAAATGGTTCCATGAGAAAGAAACACTTTCCCTATTTCTAATTCTTCTGAGAAAAGAATATTTGCTTCTGATAAATATCCCTGAATTTGTTGATACTCTGAATCGGTAGGAGAAACAATCACAATATTCCATTCATTCAAGAGTAATCGTTTTAATTCTGATATAAATAAAGGGATTTGGCATTGATAATTAGTCATAGTTTGACCTTGCCAATTTATTTCTTGATTAAAGGAAATTTCAGGAATACTTCGATGAATAAGGGTAAATACTATTTGTTTGGAAATTGCATGTTTCTTAACAAATTCTTTCCAATTCCAAGTATGCGTACAATTTATTTTTTCCTCTTTTAAGTAACTTTTTACCTGTTTCTCTCCATGGTGAAGCTCATCTAAAATAAGAATTCCCTCATTAATATAATCAGAAAGGCAAGCATTTTCCTCTGCATAACTAATAGGTAAAACTCGTGTTTCTTTTAACTCTTTAATTGACCGTTGTGTATCGGTATCAAAAAAACGTATTCCATCCACTTCATCATCAAAAAACTCAATACGTAACGGATATTCTTCATTAATAGGAAAGACATCCATAATATCTCCACGTACAGAAAAATGTCCGGTACGCTGTACTTGGTCGACTCGTTCATAGCCCATACTTACTAAATCGGAAATAAAATCTTCTCTATCAATAATTTGCGCTACAGATACATACTTGCTGTGTTCTATTATTTGATTGGCAGAAGGCAATTTTTGTACCGCCTCTACAGCAGAAGCTAAAATTACGCAAGTTTCTTGATTTAGTAAAGCCGATAGTGCACGCATACGCTCTCGCAACCGTTCGGTTCCTGTAAAAGCAACAGATATATCCGATTTTTCTACAACAGAAAAATTATACATAGGGATAGAAGGCATAAAAAAACGAAGATTCTCTTCCCAAGTGTATAAATCTTTATTGGTAGGTGCCACAATAACTAAAGGATGTTTATATTCTTGTGCAATCATAGCTATTATTAAGGCTTTTTGTGAATCAGCTACACCGGTAAATAATACATGTTCAGTGCCTTCATGAAAAATCTCACTCTTTGGAAAAAAATTATATTTTATATGTTTACACAAATAAGGTCCTATATTATCAGCAGTAATCGATTGACTAGAAACTTCTTTCTTTATTTCTTTTTTAACATTCATTACCAAATGCAGCCTTCTTTCTTTATCACACCAACATTCCCCAATTCATTAATTCTATCCATAATTAGTTGATTTCGATAGCTAAAAGAAGGCGTAATTTCTGCTAAAGGAATCAACACAAAAAGCCGATCCCAAAAATAAGGATGCGGTAATTGTAACAGAGCTGTTTGGCAGACAACATTCTCCCCATATAACAAATCAAGATCTAAGGTACGAGGTCCCCAGTGTATAATACGTTTTCTGCCAAATAGCTTCTCTATTTTTAACAATTCCAATAATAAATGTTCTACATTGCCTTCATAAGTAACTTTAATGACTGCATTTAAAAATTTGTTTTGGTCTATCTTTCCCCAAGGTTCCGTTTCATAAAGAGAAGATTTTTTTTGAATATACAGTCCGGATACTTTAGAAAGTACATTAACAGCATCACGAAATATAGAAATAGAATCCCCCACATTAGAACCAAAAGAAATATAAAGTTCTTTCATTTTATCTTACTTTCTCTAAAGTTACAGACACATCATTAAATAAACCTCCTACCGGTGCAGACGGCTTATGTACGGTTGTAATGACCTGTGCTATCTGTGGATATCTATGCATCACATCTTTATTAATCAACCATGCTAAACGTTCTATAAGTTGTACTGAACTTGTCATTACAATACTTTTACAAAGTTCATAAACTTCTGCATAGTTTACTGTTTTTGATAAAACTTCCGTTTCTCCGGCTTCCTGCAAAGATAAAATCATAGTAATATCTACTATAAAACGTTGCCCTAAACGTTGTTCTTCTTTCATTACACCGTGATAGGCATAAAACTCCATTCCTTTTAGGATAATTTTATCCATATTTATTCCCCTTTTACACCGTGAAGTGCTTCCCACATACGAATCAATCTGAAATTAAGTGCCACATTATGAACTCGTACCATAGAACATCCATGTTCAATCCCCCATAATGAAATAGCACCGGTTCCTTCATCTCTTTGGGTTGGATCTGTAATCCCTAAGGTATTTCCTACAATACGTTTTCGACTAGCTGCAAGAAGCCAAGGGTAAGAAAAATCAGAAACTAATTGATCCATTTTCTGTAATACTTCTAGATCTTGTTCCCTGGTTTTACCAAAACCAATACCTGGGTCTAAAATAATATTTTCATCTTTAATCCCAAACTTTTGAGCAATATGTATTGATTTATCAAAAAAACACTTCATGTTTTCTATAATATCTTTTTCGGCATATTCTTTTTCTTGATTGTGCATAACAATAACCGGACATTGATGTTCGGCAGCTACGCGTGCCATGCTGCCATCGTCACTTTGCAATCCCCAGATATCATTCATAATATGAGCACCTAAAGACATTGCTTTATCTGCATTTTCATAATGATAGGTATCCACGGATAAAGGAACTGTCGTATTTTTTAAAACTTCCGGTAAAAAATGTATTAATCGCTCCCACTCTTCTTTTGCACTAAGTGGAGTACTTCCCGGACGAGTAGATTCCGCCCCCACATCAATAAGAGCGGCGCCCTCTTTAATCATTTGAACAGTACGTATTCTTGCTTGTGATTTTGTATTCCAATTCCCTCCATCAGAAAAAGAATCCGGAGTTACATTAAGAATCCCCATAATAAGAGCGTGATTACCGATAGAAAGTGTTTTTCCATCTTTCCATATATAATTTCTTTTGACCGGAATAATGTTCATATATCCTCCTGTTTCATTGATTGAATTAGTTTCGATAGTTCTTGTTCAAAACAAATTCCTTCTAGTGGATTGCTTTTTTCTTCCCATGTAAATTTGATTACCTCGTTAAGAAAATCGGTAGCAATAGCTACTGCTTTAGAAAGTGGAATTTGTTTTAAACTTGCCGCTATAATAATAGAACTAAATATATCACCGGTACCATACGTTTTAACCGGTATCAAAGGAAAAGAAACTTCTCCTTTTTCTCCTTTATCACCATCCCAAAATATATTACGAAACATCTGATTGGAAGTGGGAATAGATGTAATAATATTATTATGAACTTTCTTCCTAAGATTCTCAAATAGTATATTTATCGTATTTTCAGTGGGAATTTTAGTACTTTCTTCAGGTATATCACATAAAAAACAAGCTTCTGTATAATTAGGTTTTATAATATCTGCATAGGAAATCAAATGCTTCATACCTAAAACCATGTCATGTTCATAACCTTTATAGAGTTTTCCTTTATCCCCCATAACAGGATCAATCATTATAATAGATTTTTTTATTTTATAACGAGAAATAGCATCTTCAACAATTTGAATTTGTTTTGGCGATGCTAAATATCCGCTATAAATAGCATGGAATGTAGTTTAATTTTGTGACCAAACATTCATAAATGCATGCATATATGATGTAAAATCAAATTTCTCTACATGAGGAAAAGCCAAATGATTACTTAAAATAGCAGTAGGAAGCGGTACTGCTTCTACACCACAAGCAGCCAATATAGGAAGTATCACAGTTAAAGCTGCTTTCCCTACACAACTCATATCATGAATAGCTAATACTTTCGGAATAGACATAATATATATACTCCCGATTTATAATAGGACTTACATATCCGAAATAAGTCGTTGAAAACGAGGTACAATACCTGCGCAAGCATCTAAGATGCTTTCTAAATCCACCAATATTTCTTTCCATCTAAGTGCATACATTACATCATTGTTTTTATAAAATAAGTCACTAAGTGTTTCTCTATAGGTATCATCGCCACGTTCTTCCATAGAATAAATTTTTTGGCAGCGAGCCTCCATTTTCATATAATTTGCAGTAACATCTACCGTATAGTTAATAATTTTTACTAATTCTATCACTGCATGTTTATTTAATTTGGCCATTAAAACAATACCTTCCGGCTTTTTTTCTCCTTTATCAAAAATGCTCAGTGTATTAGCTACATCTTTACTACCGTTGATAAGTAAATCTAAACGTACAACCAATCCTCTGGCTTCATTTGCCAAAGACGGTGTTTTAAATGCTTTATATAAACGCTCTATAAGTTGCGTTTGCAAAGTACGACCTTCTCTTTTGATATTACGTAAAGCGGAAAAACCTTCTTCAGAACTCACTTTTTCTGACATAATAGAATCTAAAATTTCTCCTGCTCTTCCACAATATTTGATATAATCACGAAGAGATTCTAAAAATTTTTCTTCTTTTGTACTCATTATATTCCACCTCTTTTATTAACAGTTATTCTTTATTATACTGTATTTTATGTGATGAACATATAATTTATTTCTTTTAAAGTAATTACTTTCTTTTTTATAGTTTTTCAAATAATAAAACCTGAAATTAGCTAATTTCAGGTTTTATTATATTTATTTTTTTAATTTCTTAAAAAGATTAGTTAATTCGATAGCATCCATTGCACATTCAAATCCTTTATTTCCCGCTTTAAGCCCTGCACGATTTAGAGCCTGTTCTACAGTATCCGTTGTAAGTATTCCATATAAAATAGGAATATCTGCCCTTAAAGCTACCTGTGCTATACCTTTCGTTACTTCAGAAGCTACATGTTCATAATGATCTGTTTCTCCTCGAATAACAGCTCCTAAACAAATTACTGCATCATAACGACCGCTTTGAGCCATTTTTTGTGCAGTAAGTGGAACCTCGAAAGCCCCTGGAACCCAAGCTAAATCTACAGTATCTAAATCTACTCCATGACGAGAAAGCCCATCAACTGCTCCATCAATTAATTTAGATACAATAATTTCATTAAAACGAGAAGCTACGATTCCTACACGAATGGAGTTATCATTGTAAATGCCTGAAATAATGTTCATATAAATCTCCTTTATTAACAAAAACTAATAAAAAACTAAACGTGAAGCATATGCCCCATTTTTTCTTGCTTCACTTTCAAATAATGCTTATCTTCTGCATTAGGTTCAATTTCAATCGGAACACGTTCTGCAATAGTAATTTGGTAACCTGATACATCATGAACTTTTTGAGGATTATTAGTCATAAGTCGAATACTATGAATTCCAAGATCTTGTAACATCTGTGCTCCTACCATATAGTCTCTAAGATCGGCAGCAAATCCAAGCTTTAGATTAGCTTCAATCGTATCATATCCTTGGTCTTGTAAAGCATATGCTTTAATTTTATTTATAAGACCAATACCTCTACCTTCTTGTCTTAAATAAAGTAAAACACCTTGTCCTTCTTGTGCAATTCGTTTTAAAGCCGCATCGAGTTGCGGTCCACAATCACATTTTATAGAACCGAAACAATCTCCGGTAAGACATTCCGAATGAATTCTACATAATACCGATTTTCCTTTTGAAATATCTCCCATGACAAGTGCCACATGATGTTCCCCATTTAATTTGTTAATGTAGCCAATAATTTTGAATACTCCATAAGAGGTAGGTAAACGTGCTTCGGTCACTCGTTCCATTAATTTTTCATGTTTTTTTCTATAATCTATTAAGTCTTGAATATTACCAATTTTAAGCCCTTTTTCTTTCGCAATACGAAATAAATCCTCTTTTCTTGCCATGCTCCCATCTTCATTAATAATTTCACAGCATAATCCGATGGGTCTAAATCCGGCTAAACGACAGAAATCAACAGTTGCTTCTGTATGACCGGGACGCTCTAATACTCCCCACTTTTTAGCACGAAGAGGAAACATATGTCCGGGTTTTCTAAACCGTGTGTAATCTACATTGTCATTCACAACGGCTAAAGCCGTTGCAGAACGTTCATAAGCAGAAACTCCGGTTATGGTTTCATCAAAATCAATAGATTCAAGAAATGCTGTATGATGATTATCCGTATTATTACGTACCATAGGTGCCAATTGTAATCGTTCAGATTCTTCATTGGACATAGGCATACAAATAATACCTTTTCCTTCTGAGACCATTAAATTTATATTTTCAGGTGTAGCAAATTCAGCTGCGCAAATATAATCGCCTTCATTTTCTCTTGATTCTGAATCTTGAATAATTACACATTTTCCTTTTTTTATTTCTTCAATAATTTCTTCCACTGTATTATATTTATTTTCCATAATGTCCTTTATACCCTCCTGCAATCAAAGTATCCATAGTCACACCAATGGATGATGAGGTGTTATGTCCTATCAATTGTTCTATATATTTACCAATACAATCACATTCTATATTCACCGGGTCTCCTATTTGTTTCAACAGAAGTATTGTCATTTCTCCCGTATGTGGTATCAATGATACGAAAAAAGAGTTACTTTGTTTTTTTGCTATAGTTAAACTTACTCCATCAATAGCAATAGAACCTTTTGCCAATATATACTTCATCCATTGTTCGGGTACAGAAAATGTAAGATTAACAGCATTACCTTCTTGTTCTTTTTTTATAAGTTTTCCCACAAAATCCACATGACCGGATACTAGGTGCCCTCCTAATCTATCCCCTATTCGGAGTGCTCTTTCTAAATTAAGCTTAGAACCGACTCTCACGATAGAAAAGGCTGTTCTTCGCATAGTTTCAGGTGTAACATCGACATCAAAAGAATCAGCATTTAACTTAGTAACAGTAAGACAAGTTCCATTAACTGCTATGCTATCCCCAATTTTGGTACCTTCCAATATTTTTTCACACCGGACAGTAAGTGTGCAACTATGACTGCCATCTCTTCTTTCTTTTAAAACCCCAATTTCTTCAATAATACCGGTAAACATATAAACCTCATTTCATTATTACTTTTAATTTAATGCATCTAACTTATATGGTTTTCTTAAATACGCCTCTATAACAAAATCTTCTCCCAAAGTTTCATAAGAAACATCATTAAGAAGTAAAGATTTATCCATGGTTGGCACACCTTTACCTACAAATGAAGAAATTGCTTGGTTTCCACCAATAATTTTAGGTGCATAATAAAAGCGTACTTTGTCAATAATTCCGGCTTTCAATGCTTCAGTAGCCAGCGTAGGTCCACCTTCTAATAAAATAGAATCAATACCTAAAGAACCTAATCCTATCATGGCTTTTTTTAAATCCACTTTACCTATAAAGGAGCTATCATAACAAAATATCTCCGCCCCAAGGTTTTCAAATTCATTTTTTTTAGAGTTTGAAGCGTCAGAAGTTGTTAATATAATATTTCTTCCTTTTTCCTTAAATACACGAGCTGTAGTTGGAATAGATAAATTTCCATCTACAATAATTCTAATAGGATTTATAGCCCCTTCTATACGTGCTGTAAGTCGAGGATTATCTGCAATAATAGTACCTGCCCCTACCATAATTCCTGTATATACACTACGAAGTTTATGCACATCTTTTCTTGATTCTTCACTGCTAACCCATCGAGAATCTCCTGTATAACAAGCAATTTTTCCATCCAATGACATCGCTGCTTTATACAATACAAAAGGAGTTTGATACACTATATATTTTAAAAAAATATCATTAACTTTTTTTGCTTCTTTTTCTAATATACCAACTGTAACGCTAATACCATGTGATTGCAATAATTCTAATCCGCGCCCCGACACTACAGGATTCGGATCCTGCATCGCACATACCACACGTGCTACTTTTTTCTTTATAATGAGATCGGCACAAGGAGGAGTCTTTCCGTAATGAGAACAAGGTTCTAAAGTGATATATAAAGTGGCACCTGTAGGATCTTCCAAGGCAGATGTAAATGCATTCACTTCTGCATGAGAATCACCAAACTTTTTATGCCAACCTTCTCCAATAATTCTGTCATCCTTTACAAGAACAGCCCCAACTATAGGATTTGGCCTTGTATACCCTCTACCTTTGAGTGCTAATGTTAGAGCTCTTCTCATGTACTTTTTGTCTATTTCTTCACTCAAAAAAGCCACCTCCTGAATTCCTCAGGACGTGGCATTGATTATAATACTTTCCTCTATCTTTCATCCAGACTTAAGAATATATATATTCTATTACTGTCGGCTTTGGAGTTTCACCAAATCAGCACATGGCTCGTGGGCTTTACCACCGGTAAGGAGTTACACCTTGCCCTGAAGAGAAATTATTCTTCTTAACTGCTACAGTATAAATGATTTTTATACTGTTTACAAGTTTTGAATTTTTATAAAGTTACTAACAAAGAATCTACTACTTCTTCTACTTCTTTCGTTATATCTTCAATAAGTCTCAACTCTCCATCTTCTGTACAAGCAATCCTTTGCCAATGGTATTTATCACATAGTTGTTGATAAGCTTCGTAGCATTGTGATAAATAATCAAGATGTTGTTCATGAATATCCATAGAGCCACCTTCTTTTGCTCTTTCAAGTACTAACTTTTTTGAAACTGATAATGGTACATCTAACAATACAACTAAGTCAGGTTGTGGTAACTCCAATTTATTGTATTCAAGATCTTCTAACCAACATAAGAAACTATCTCTTTCTGTGACATTTGAATACTTAGTCATTTGATGAACCATATTACTGGTGGTATAACGATCTGCAATAACAATGCCTCCCGAAAGATAAAACTCTTTCCATTTTGTACGATAAGATGCAAATCGGTCTAGTGCATATAATAAAGAAGCGGCATGAGGATTCACATCTGTAGGTTTGCTTCCAAAATCTCCATTGAGATACATTTTCACCAAAGAAGAAGCCGGACTTGCATAATCCGGAAAGGATATATGCATAACTGACTTTCCTTCTTGTTTTAATTTTTTTGTAAGTAAAGAGGATTGTGTAGCTTTCCCACTACCATCAATTCCTTCAAATACAATTAAAGCACCTTTCATAATCAACTCCTCTTCTAACGGGATATAGTAAACAGACCATAACGAATTTGTTATATTCATTATAGTCTGTTCTAATTATCCTCGTTTCGGATTAAATGCATTCATTGCTTTATCTATCCCTTTATCAAGAGCACCTATAACAGCATCTGCTGTATATTTTATAGCTTTATTGACAGCTACAATGTCAGCACCATAAGGTCTACCAAGTACATGCTCAATTACAGTATGTCCATCTTTAGGATGTCCAACACCTATACGAAAACGTGGGAAATCTTGTCCCATATGAGAAATAATAGATTTTAATCCATTATGACCTCCGGCAGATCCTTTTTTGCGAATACGTATCTTTCCCACAGGAAGATCTAAATCATCACAAATAACCCAAATATCATCTGCACAGATTTTATAAAATCTGACAGCGGTATTTATGGCATCTCCACTTTTATTCATATAAGTTAAAGGTTTCATAAGACAAACCTTCTCTTCATTTATAGTAATCATAGCGATTTCTGCACTAAAATCTTTTTTCCATGCAGAAATTTTCCATCGAGTTGCCAACTCATCAATCACATCAAACCCAACATTATGACGAGTTGCTACATATTCTTTACCTGGATTTCCTAATCCTACAATTAGTTTCATTATTTATCAAATAGTGAGCTTACAGAAGCATCATGAAAAATACGCATAATAGCATCTCCTAATAATGGTGCTACAGATAATACTTTAATTTTTTCATTCCGTTTTTCTTCAGGAATAGCTAAAGAATTAGTTACAATCAATTGTTTAATTGGGGAGTCTATAATTCTTTCTGTAGCAGGAGCAGTAAGAACCGGATGACAAACTGCTGCATATACACCAAGTGCGCCTGCATTATTTAATGCTTTAGCACCTTCACATAAAGAACCTGCCGTATCAACAATATCATCAACAAGAACACAATTTCGACCTTCTACTTTTCCAATGATGTTCATAACTTTAGCAACACCCGGTTCCGGTCTACGTTTTTCAATAATTGCAATAGGTGCATTTAAACGATCTGCCAATTCTCTGGCTCTGGTAACTCCTCCAAGATCAGGAGAAACAATTGTTAAATTTTCTAAATTCATGGACTTAATATAACTGGAAAGAATGGAAGTGGACATTAAATGATCCACAGGAACATTAAAAAATCCTTGGATTTGTCCGGCGTGAAGATCCATAGTTACTACACGAGTAACTCCTGCTGCACTCATCAAATCAGCTACCAACTTAGAACTGATAGGTTCTCTTCCTCTAGTTTTTCTATCTTGACGTGCATAGCCATAATAAGGAACAAAAACCGTAATATGACGAGCTGAAGCTCTCTTCATTGCATCAACCATAATTAATAATTCCATCAAATTATCATTTACAGGAGCCCCTGTCGGTTGAATAATAAATACATCTTTACCTCGAACACTTTCATTTACCATAACTTGAATTTCACCATTATTGAAGCGTCCACAAATTGCTTTTCCCAGTGGAACTCCAATATACTCACAAATTTCTTTTGCGAGTTCTGGATGCGCATTACCTGTGAAAATTTTAAGTCTTGAAGTGTCTTCCATTTCCATGACGGTTCTCCTTTATTGGAATATCTTATAAAAACATTTCTGAATACTATTTTAATCTTTATAGGTGTCTTCTGTCACCCAATTTTCTTTAACCTTTTGATGTGTTCTTGCAATGGCCAGTCCATTTGCAGGAACATCTTTAGTGATAGTAGAGCCGGCAGCTGTAAAGGCTTTTTTTCCTATATGTATCGGTGCAATTAAATTAGTATTACAACCTATAAATGCATGCTCTTCTACTACTGTCCTATATTTATTTTTTCCATCAAAATTAACGGTTACCGTACCACAACCAAAGTTAACATTTTTACCTAAATCTGCATCACCACAATAAATATGATGAGGGAGTTTAGTTCCATCATCTATAACTGAATTTTTCACTTCTACAAAATTTCCAATTTTAATTTTATCGTGAATATCAGTATGTGGACGAAGATGAACAAAAGGGCCTATTTGATTTTGGTTTCCAATAGAGCAATCATGTGCATATACACGATTTAATTGGTTATTATCGCCACATATCACATTTTCAAGTTGTGTATCAGGTCCTATTATACAATCACATCCGATAATTGTTTTTCCTGAAAGAATAGTACCCGGGAAAATTACAGTATCAGGTCCTACCGTTACATCTTGTTCAATATAAGTATTTTCAGGAGAGATGATAGTAATACCTTCACCCATAAGTTCTTCTGCTTTACGTAAATAAAGAATTTTATTTGCAGCAGCTAATTGAATTCTGGAATTAACCCCCATCGTTTCATCCGAATCCTCAGCTATCACAGGAATCACTAATTGTTTCTGACGAATCATAATTTCAAATACATCTGTTAAATAGTATTCTTTCTGCGCATTATTATTATCAATTTTACTTAATGCGTCGATAAGTTCTTTAATTTTAAAGCAATAAGTTCCGGTATTAATCTCTTTAATTTTAAGCTGTTCAGGAGAACCGTCTTTCTGCTCTACAATACAGCGCATATTGCCTGTAGAATCTCGAATAACTCGCCCATAACCGAAAGGATTGTCTAATTGTGCTGTAAGTACGGTCGCCGCTGCCTGATTCTTTATACAAATAGAAATTAATTTCTTAATAGTTTCTGTTTTAATTAAGGGCGTGTCACCACAAATGACTAATACATAACCATCCATATTTTCTTTAATAAGAGGTAATGCCTGCATAACTGCATGCCCCGTTCCTAATTGTTCGGTTTGATGTGCAAATTGTACCGTATCGCCTAATGATGTACGTACTAACTCTTCCTTAAATCCTGTGACAGCAATGCAGTTTTCACATCCGGCAGCTTTTATAATCCGAACAACCTGTTGAATCATAGGGATTCCGCATACCTGATGTAATACTTTAGGTAACTTAGATTTCATTCTTGTACCTTGTCCTGCTGCCAAGACAATAGCTGATAACTGTTCCATTTTTACTCCCATTATATGCTGAAGATTTATTTATACGAATAAAAAAACAGTTTTTCCGACTTGGATGTATATGTTTTATTTACCCTCCTTGTCAAAACTACTGTTATTTATAATCGTTACTATCATTATAAAATATACATTGACATTGTATCAAATGTATTTAACGGTCGCAACTGATATAAATATAAAAAACTTATAGTAGCATTTCTACTACTATAAGTTTTTTAGTTCGTATTAAATATATGAACAGCTCTCTGAATAACTACGTCATTTCTAATATTAAATAATATACCTGCCGGCTCTACTTCTATATCCGGCTTAATTCCTACTTTATCTATTTTTCTTCCTGCTGCGGTCAAATACTGAGCAATAGAAATTTTTAATGCAGATTGTTCATCTAAAGAAATAATAGATTGTACTGTCCCTTTACCAAAACTGTTTTGTCCGATGATAAGGCCTTCCTTTTTATCTTGTACTGCTCCTGCCAAAATTTCAGAAGCACTCGCACTATTTTTATCTATTAATACAATTAACGGTAAAGGGGTATCAACTCCATCAATTGTATATGTATGCGATTTTCCATTTTTAGATTCAAAACTTACTATAGAGCCTTTAGTTAATATTTGATTTGCCACGTCTACAACTGATTCAATCGTCCCTCCGGGATTCATTCTTAAATCAATAATAAGTTTTTTTACTCCTAACTTCTTTAACTTATCTAATTCTTCAGCAAACTCTTCCGGTGTATGCTTTGCAAAAGAATAAATATGAATATAGCCGATATCCCTTTCTACAAAATCGGAAGAAACTGTCGGCATAACAATATCAGATCGTTGCATGGTGTACTCCTTACGTTCTCCATCTTTTAAAATGGAAAGTGTAACAGTTGTACCTATTTTCCCTCGAATTTTTTTAGTAACAAATTCCGGTTCCAATCCTGCAACAGATTCTCCATCTACAGCAATTAACTCTCCTCCGGATTCAATACCGGCATCATGTGCCGGTCCTTTTTTGAAAACAGAAAGAATTAAAAACTTATTATCAAGATTAGATCCGATTACAATGCCTACTCCACCAAATTCACCGGTTGTTTGTTCAATAAATCCTTTATAATTATCACCAAAAAGATATACAGAGTAAGGATCTTCCAATTGTTGAACAAGTCCTTTCACTGCTCCCTGAAACAGCTCTTCATCACTTATTGTCCGAAAATAATGGGTACGAACCAATCGGTAATCATTGATAAATTGAATAAAGGCTTTTGGATTTTCAAAAAATACAAACAGAAAAAGACCGATTAAAGTAATACTACCTATAATACAAGATATTACCCACAAAAGGATCTTTTTCCACGTAGTATCATATATTCTTTTCATTATAAATATCCCATAGGATCTGTAGGTGACCCATTAACACGAACTTCAAAATGTACATGAGGACCGGTAGCATATCCTGTCATACCGGAGTAAGCCACTACTTGCCCTTTAGATACGGATTCTCCTTCAGAGACTAACAACGCACTATTATGTGCATATAAAGTAGACAATCCGTTCCCATGGTCAATAATAACAACATTACCATACCCTGTAAGTCCGCTACCGGAATAAATAACTACCCCACTATCTGCAGCATGAACCGGCGTACCTTCATCTACGCCAATGTCAATCCCTGAGTGATAGATAGTTGTCCCAAAAATAGGGTGTATTCGATAACCGAAAGGAGATGTAATTGGCCCACTGCAAGGATAACCAAGAATACCGCTTCCAATAACTTGCGGTTCCATGCCTCCCCCTTGACGAGCCTGAATTTGTTGTCTAATTCTTTCACTGGATGCAATTAAGTCTTGTTCCATCTGCTCAGCGGCATCTCTTTGAGCTTTTGCACTATCCATAACGGCTTGTTGTTCAGCACGTTTCATTTCAATAGCTTGTTGAGCTTTCGTTGCTTCTGCTGCTAATTTTTCTAATTCTTGCTTCTGCAGGGACAACTCATTCATCTTAGCTTGAATTTGTTCTTGTCTTACTCTAATATCTTGAATCAAATTATAATCAGAGCGAATAACACGCTTTAACAATTCCAACCTATTAGCAAAATCGCTAAAATTTTTAGAACCCATAATAACTTCTAAATAGTTAAGTTGTCCATGAATATAAATAGCACGTATTCTTTTATTTAATAAATCTTGTCGTTCCAATAATTGTTTTCTAGCTGCTTCAAGTTCTAACTCAATTTGTTTTATTTGAGCATTCACTTTATCTTCTTCACTATGAATTCGATCGAGCTCTGCATTAGCAGCATCCAATTCTACTTGTATAGTATGAAGTTTTACAGCTATTTCTCTAATGATTTCTTCAGCGCTTGCTTTTTGTGCTCGTGCATTACCAATTTGCCCTTGAATACTTTCTAATTCACTATTTAAGCTATCCGTAGTATCATCAGCCCAAGTTGGACTTACTAAGTTAAAAAGAAGCATCGAAGCAATCATTGCCGGAACAATAATATATGTACGCTCTTTCATAACTCACACTTTCATATACTTACGCAATGAAATGGCACTACCGAGCGCCCCGATAAAAACACCCGCTATCAGTAGTGACAAAACAATATACATCATAAACGGATACACTCTCATAAGTGGCAAAAATACCAATCCCGCTTCATTAATTTTAGCTAAAACAAGTTGATACCCTTCCCAAATAAATATGGATGCAATCCCCGAACCGATAATTCCTATAACAACACCTTCATAAATAAATGGCCAACGAATAAAACCGTTAGTAGCACCTACATACTTCATAATCTGAATTTCTCTTCGACGTGCGAAAACAGTAAGTCGAATCGTATTAGAGATAATAAATAATTCTGCACCGGCTAAAAACACAATAATTACAGCACCGGCAATACGAATAAATTGAGCTACTTTGTATAACTGTTCAATAATATCTTGTCCATATTGTACAGACTCTACGGCCTTATACTCAGATACAATAACTGCTGCTTGCTTCAGATGTGTCGGTGTATCAAAAGAAAGTGAATAGGACGCAGGAAGAGGATTGCCATTAACAGCCTCCAATATCCCCGCTTGCTCTCCTAATTGTTCTTTAAATTGTGCTAAAGCTTCATCTTTATTTACAAAAGAAACACTTTCCACACCCGGAAGTGCTTTTAAATGTTTCCCTACTTCCATAACCTGCGGTGTTGTTAAATCTTCTTTTAGATAGATAGACATTTCCACCTGACTCTCCAAATAGGTGGCTGCATGATCAATATTAAAAACTACACATAAAAACATGCCCAAAATAAACATCGACAAAGTAACTGTCAAAATCGATGCTATCGTCATAAAGCGATTTCGAAAAAGAGATTTTAATGCTTCGCTCCAAAAATATCTGATTGAACTAAACATGAGCAATATAGCCTCCCTTTTTCACATCTTTTACAATATGTCCCTCATCAATTAAAAGAACTCGTTTATTCATTGCATTTACTAATTCCTGATTATGAGTAACCATAATAATAGTTGTTCCCATATGATTAATGGAATTAAATAAATTCATTATTTCGGAAGACGTATTAGGATCTAAATTACCGGTAGGCTCATCAGCAATCAATAACAACGGTTGATTAGCTAATGCACGTGCTATAGCCACACGTTGTTGCTCCCCTCCGGATAACTTAGAAGGTCGTTCATTTTCTTTTCCACGAAGTCCTACCAAATTAAGAACATGACTTGTTCGTTCTCTAATAATTCGTTCTTTTGTACCTGTTACTCGAAGTACAAATGCAATATTTTCATAAACGGTTTTTTCTTCCAAAAGACGGAAATCTTGAAAAACAATCCCTAATTTTCTTCGATAATAAGGTACTTGACTCTTAGAAAGACGAGTAATATCTTGTCCATTAATAAGTATAGAACCTTGTTGTGGTACTAATTCATGGGTAAGCATTTTTACAAAAGTAGATTTCCCAGCACCACTTGCCCCTACAACAAATACAAACTCACCTTTGTCAATATGAACATTAACTCCACGTAAAGCAGGATGTGTTGTATCATATTGCATAGTCACATCATTTAGAGTAATCATGATACCTACTTATCCTCCATAAGTTTTCTAGCTTCCTCCGCAATATGCTCTGCAGTCAAACCATATACATCTAATAGTTCATCAGCTTTTCCTGATTGACCGAATACATCTTGTGTTCCTACCATTGCCATAGGAACCGGATGAGAACGAACAACAATCTCTGCAACGGCACTTCCTAAGCCGCCCATAATTGTATGTTCTTCACAAGTTACAATAGCGCCCGTTTCTTTAGCTGCTTTTGCAATAGCTTTACTATCAATAGGCTTAATAGAACTCATATTAATGACACGAGCGAAAATTCCTTCTTCTTTAAGAATTTCTGCTGCTTTTATTGCCTTTATAGTCATAATACCACAAGCAATAAGTGTAATATCCTTACCTTCACAAAGAGTAGTACTTATCCCCGGCTTAAATTCTTTATCAAGTTCCGGTATATCTTCTACTTTTGCCCGACCTAATCTAATGTATACAGGTCCTTTATAATCTGCTGCCCATCGAATTACTTGTGCCGTTTCAAGCGCATCCGCAGGAACAACTACACTCATATTGGGGAGCGCACGCATCAATGAAAGATCTTCCAACATCTGATGAGTTGCACCATCTTCACCAACAGTTAATCCTGCATGTGTTACTGCTATTTTTACATTTAAATTAGGATAACAAACCGAATTACGAATTTGTTCATAAGCTCTACCCGCTCCAAAAACAGCAAAAGTAGAAGCAAAAGGAATTTTTCCTGCCGTAGCCAAACCGGCTGCAACCCCAATCATATTACTTTCTGCAATACCTGTATTAAAAAATCGATTAGGATATTCTTTCGCAAAAGTAGCGGTATTGGTGGAACAAGACAAATCTGCATCCAATACTACAATATCTGTATTTTGGCCCCCCAATTCTCTTAAAGTTTCCCCATATGCTTGACGAGTTGCTTTCATTACTCTGCCTCCTGCACTTCTTTTACAAACTGAACACATTGTTCTTCAGATGGAGCCTTACCATGCCATCCAACTTTATTCTCAGTTTCTTTTACACCTTTTCCTTTGATAGTTTTCATAATAACCACGGAAGGAGAATCTTTCACTTGCTTCGCTTCTTCTATGGCGCAGTGTAATTCATTCATATTATGACCATTCACATTTATCACATGCCAGCCAAAAGCTTTAAATTTTTCTGAAATAGGAAGAGAAGACATTACTTGAGAAATAGGTCCATCAATTTGCAATCCATTATTATCAACAAAAGCAATCAGATGATCTAATTTATAATGTGCTGCATACATAGCAGCCTCCCAAACTTGACCTTCTTCTAGCTCTCCATCTCCTAAAACTGTATACACATACCAGTCAGCATTATCCATCTTAGCCGATAATACCATTCCACATGCTGCGGAAATCCCTTGTCCTAAAGAACCGGTTGTCATATCTACACCGGGAGTATGTTTCATATCCGGATGTCCTTGCAGCATATGGTTAGCTTGCCGAAGATAAAAAAGTTCCTCTTTAGCAAAATAACCTTTTTCTGCTAAAGCAGCATAAATAGCAGGTGCTGCATGTCCTTTAGAAAGAACTAATCTGTCTCTATCCGATTTTTGAGGATTTTCCGGATCAATATTCATTTCCTCAAAATAAAGAAGCGTAATAAGATCCGCTATAGATAGAGATCCCCCTGTATGTCCGGAAGATGCTTTCGTAATCATTTCTAAAATATCAATACGTATTTTTTTTGCAATAGAACTTAATTGATGAACTCTCTCTTGTGTCAAATTTCCCATCTTACTTCTCCCTGTTATTTATCATTTGTTTTAATAGTTCAATCGTTTTTTGAGAACAATGCCTAAGATTTTCTACAGCACTCCAATCGTGTTCCTCTGTACTTTCTTCAAGAAGTTGATATGTTTTATGATATAACTTTTCAGCATCTAATGAAGAAACATTGCATAAACACTCTTCGTTGATAGAATCCAAAAAGTGATTAACTTTCGGATCATAAGAAATACCTACTACACGTACATGCATTAAAGAAGCAAAAATTAATGCATGCAACCTCATACCTACTAATACATCTATATTTCCAATAATAGACATAAGTTCATCTACTTTATAATTCCCTTTAAGTAAAAAAATTCGTTTATTATCTGCTTTAATAATCTTTCGAGCAGCGATTGTATCTCCGGGTCTTTGCATCGTAATGAATACAATTACTACATCTTCTTGTTCAAGTAATTTATTAATAAATACGCGAAATTCTTTTTTCCATTTATCTAACTCTTTCCACTTCCTAACACTAATGCCTATCAATTTTTTATCTAAAGGAATCTTTTGCTCTTGTAAAATTTTACGACCTTCTACTAAAGATACAGAAGGAAGAAGCATAACTGCATCTGCTGTATGATAAATAGGTTTCTTAACACCTAATCGAGTTAGAAATCCTTTCGATTCTTTGTCTCGAACAGTAATAAAATCAACATGATTCAATACATGTTTTAATACAACTCTTGTAACGCGATATCGAACAGGACCAATCCCTTGTGCAAATAAAAATACTTTTTTTCTAAAAATAACTCCCAACAGGATAATAAGCATATAATATAAAATGCTTTTACCGCTGGTCACATCTTGTAATAAACTTCCTCCACCGGAAATCAAAATATCCGTATTCCATATAGCACGTAATATTTTTATTCCATCAAATCTAGAAATAGTTTTTACTTCAAATTCTTCTTTCGTTGCTTTCGGATTCCCTGAGATAACAGTAATCTCCGGATTTTGAAAAGTGATTTGCAATGAGCGGATAATCGAATAAAGCATCGCTTCATCCCCTGCATTACTAAATCCATAATAACCGGAAAGTACAATTTTATGATTCATATTTACCTCCGAAAAACTTTGTAATTCGAAGTAAAACAATAGTAGCAAACAATGCTAAAATCATAATACCGGTACCTGCTATCAAACCATCGAAACCCCTAATGAGGCTTAATATATAAGGACTCCTCATATGCGCAAAAGTTTCAATAATAGATCCTTGTCCTATAGTAAAAGCAAGAATAAATAAATAATGAAGAAGTTGTGGCCATTTTTTATAATAAGAAATCAGAACCATGAGTATTGCCGGATGTCCAAACAAGAATTCTTTTTCCCTCGGTCTGGCATACATAACCATTTCAAGGAATCGTCTTAACTGAACTTCAAACTGTGGTACAGGAGCACCGTTATTACCACTTCTCCCTACAAAAATAAAACCGGTTACCGCCAATATTCCCATTAACAGCAACAACCCCATTTTTATGGGAATGTTACAAAACTCTTTAACAAAAGATATAAATTCAGAATCTGTTGTTACCGCTTTTTTAAAAACAGGGAATTTCTGAATATATATTAGAGAAATAAAAATAACCGGAAGTACAAAGGTTAACTTCACTCCCCTAAAATACAGAATCTCTAAAAAGAATCTAATATCTCCTAAAAGAGAAGCTACAAAATTTGCACATAGTAACACGACCAATCCCGATATCCATAAGGACAAAATCCCTTCAAGTAAAATACGTCCCCATCCATATCGAATATAAGCTTCTTCTTTTTTCCTTAAGCAATACTCCATAAATAAAGTAACAACTATTACCGGCGTACAAACAGCAACACTCATTGCTAACAATTGTAAAGGTAAAGCAGAAGAAGTTCCCCAATATAAGCCTTGTGTTACTAAGATTCCAATACTAAAAATCCAACTCCCCCAAGAAACAAGTCCAGGAATTAAAAAGAGAAGCGTAAGTGTACTCAATGCAACTGCACCAATCATAACAAAGGCTCTTACGGTTTTATTAGGATAATAAGACTCTAATATAGATGCTTTCCCTATAGAAAATCCATGATTTTCTAAACGTTCTCTTACCATTCGAATATAGGATGCATTAGTTTCTGATAACGTCTGCCCATTTTTTGCATCTTTATAAGAAGGAAATAAATTCATTCTTATATTTCTTTCTACATCACTAATATAAAAACGAGAAGCTGCCTCTGTTTGTGATAGTTTTATTAACTCTTCTTTAGACATCGCATATAAACGAACATTTTCATAGTTGCTTTGTTTCGCCACATTTAAAATCCCTTGTTGTGGTTCAAATCCCAATTGATTCTGTGCTTCAATAAGAACAATCGGAATATGCCTTTTATTTAACTCGGAAGTAAGGTATGTACTCCATTCCGTATTTACGCCTAACACTTCTTTTCCGGTAAACAAAACGGCACTTACTTTAGAAGAGACATCAACAGATTTTAAAAAATTATCAACAATTTCCTTTGTAATATGTGGACGATTCTTAGGGCGAAGAACAACATAAAAACCTTTGTCTGAAATGTCTTGTACTTGAGAGGGAAATATTCCAAGAGGCATATCGACAAAGTTTTGATAATTGACTTTCACTTCAATAGTTTCTACACCATTGAGTGTCAATACACGAAAATCTTCTTTACGAAAATTTTCCATAATTGCAGTTTTAAATTCACTAAAAATAACAGCCCCGTTCTTTTTATTAGCAGGCTGAATATAAGTACATTCTTCGTGTATCTCCGAATTGGTAAACATAGTAGAACGCATAGTGCTCCCGGATACCAAACGAATATCTCCACGATCCATTAATTTTTGAGGTGTTTCATCATATAAAGCGAGAGAAGTTATACCACTGTTTCGATATAACTCAAATAAGTCATCTGCTGTTGTTTTTTCAACAGCAGCACGCCCTAAGATATTATCATAATCATATACCATTTCTACAGTTCTAGCTTGTGTTTCCACTTGATGTCGTTGCCAGGTAATAAATAATGCCGGCATCAATGAAAGTATAACTATAATTGATAATATCTTAACTATCGTACTGTGAAAAAGTTTCATCTTTTCTCCCTTTATTTTTGGAGCTTATTATATTTCAAAAAGCCTTCTATGAAAACATCTAATTCTCCATCCATAACAGCTTGAATATTTCCGGTTTCCACACCACTTCGATTATCCTTTACCAAAGTATATGGTTGGAATACATAAGAACGAATTTGGCTTCCCCACTCAATAGCCTGTTGTTCCCCATCAATAGCTTGTTTTTCTTTTTCTCGTTTCGCTAATTCCAATTCATATAATTTTGCACGTAAAATCTGTAAACATCTATCTTTATTTTGATGTTGAGATCTTTGACTTTGACATTGTGCAACAATGCCGGTAGGAAGATGCGTCATACGTACAGCTGAACTGGTTTTATTAATATGCTGACCACCTGCTCCACTAGCACGATAATAGTCAACTCTGACATCAGCCATATTTAAATCTACTTCTACATCATCAGTAATTTCAGGCATAACATCTACAGCAGCAAAAGATGTATGTCTTCGTTTAGCTGCATCAAAAGGTGAAATACGTACAAGTCTATGTACTCCTTTTTCCGCTTTTAAAAGACCATATGCAAACTTTCCTCGTATCATATATTCTGCGGATTTAACACCTGCTTCATCTCCCGGAAGTATATTTAATTCTTCTAACTCAAAGCCTCTGGACTCAGCCCACTTTAGATACATGCGAATAAGCATTTCTGTCCAATCTTGTGCTTCTGTTCCACCTGCACCTGCATGAAAAGTGATAATTGCATTGTTGGTATCATAAGGTTCATTAAGTAAAATCTCTATTTCTTTCTGTTCCAAAATTAAGCCAATACGTTCAATTTCACTTTTAATTTCAGCCTCCATAGATTGGTCATCTTCTTCAATAGCTATTTCCAGAAGTTCCTGAATACCTTCGGCTTGTTCAAACAAACGTGTGTATGTGTCATATGTATCTTTAGCTTCTGTAGCTTGTTGAGAAATTTCTCTCGCCTTATCCGGATTATCCCAAAAAGAAGGATCACTCATTTCTATATCATAAGTTTTGATTTTTTCTTTCAATCTAGGGAGGTCAAAGTGAATCCCTGATTTCTTGTTCATGCGTAAGCATATCTGACAACACTTTTTTTAAGTCTTCCAGCATATTTTCACATCGCTTTCTTATATTTTTTATATAACAGACTTTAAGAAAACTATTCTTTTACATCTGCATTAGCTACTACTTCATTACTATTATCATCTACATAATGAGCCGTAGCACCTTCTAAGTGATTTTCTGCAGCCGGTGCTACCGGAGGTTGTTCATTTACACGCACTTGAATATGATACATATACAGAACAATCGTTTCTACAATGGTTTGTTCCATAGCTTCAAACATATCAAAAGCTTCCATTTTATATTCAACTAATGGATTACGTTGCCCATAAGAACGAAGATTAATGCCTTCTTTAAGCATTTCCATATTATCTAAGTGCTCCATCCACTTAGCATCTACAACCTTAAGCATAACTGCTTTTTCTAATTCTCTCATTAATTCAGCACCTATAGATTTCTCACGAGACTCATAAGTATCATGTGCCGATTTAATAAGTAGTTCTTCAATATCCTCTCTGCTAAGGTTTTCAATGGTTTCTAACAATATTTCATTAGGTGCCAAGAAATATTTTTCACAGTATTTTATAAGCCCTGCAAAATCCCATTCTTCGGGATATAATTTTTCATCCGCATAAATAGACATCGCTTTAATTATTAAGTCATCTACCATACGAAGAATTTGTTCTTTCATTTCATTTCCATCCAAAATACGACGGCGCTGTTCATAAAGAACATGACGCTGTTGATTCATAACATCATCATATTCAAGAACATATTTACGAGTTTCAAAGTTGCGATTTTCTACTCGTTGTTGTGCTTTACGGATAGCATTAGAAACCATTTTACTTTTAATTTCTTCATCTTCATCAAGTCCCATTTTTTCCATGAATTTTTTGATATTATCCCCACCGAAAATACGCATGAGGTTATCATCCAAAGATAAGAAAAATTGGCTACTTCCCGGATCACCTTGTCGACCGGCACGTCCACGTAATTGGTTATCAATACGACGACTTTCATGACGTTCTGTACCAATGATGACTAATCCGCCAAGTTCAGCTACACCTTCACCAAGAATAATATCTGTACCACGACCTGCCATATTAGTAGCAATAGTAACTTGTCCTTTTTGTCCGGCTTGTGCAACAATAGCAGCTTCCTGTTCATGATACTTAGCATTTAAAACATTATGAACAATATTTTCCTGTTTAAGCATCTGACTTAATTTTTCAGATTGCTCAATAGAAGTAGTACCAATTAATACAGGCTGCCCTGCTTCATGACGTCTCTTTACTTCACGTACTACCGCCTTATACTTGCCTCTGGTAGTCTTATAAATAGAATCGGATAAATCTTGACGTTGAATAGGTCTATTAGTCGGTATCTGGAATACTTCCAAACCATAAATCTTAATAAATTCCTGCTCTTCTGTCTTAGCCGTACCTGTCATCCCTGCTAACTTGTTATACATTCTAAAGTAGTTTTGGAATGTAATTGTAGCTAAAGTTTGGCTCTCTCTTTCTACAGGGCATCCTTCCTTAGCTTCAATAGCTTGATGCAATCCGTCAGAATAACGACGACCGTACATTAAGCGTCCTGTAAATTCATCAACAATAGTAACTTCCCCATCTTTAACTACATAATCTCTATCTCGCTTCATCATAGTTTCTGCACGAAGAGCTTGATTAAAAATATGGTTTAATTCCAAGTTGGAAGAATCATACAAGTTATCAACTTTTAATAAGTTTTCCATCTTAGCTACACCGGCTTCTGTAGGAGCTACTGTTTTTTGTTTTTCATCAATGGTATAGTCAACTCCTTCTTTAAGTTGAGGAATTAATTTTGCCACGGTGTAATATAAATCTGTTGATTTTTGTCCCGGACCGGAAATGATAAGAGGAGTACGAGCTTCATCTATAAGAATACTATCTACTTCATCAATTAAACAGTAATGGAGTGGACGTTGAACCATTTGATCTAAACGAGTAACCATGTTATCTCTTAAATAATCAAAACCGAATTCATTATTAGTGCCATAAGTAATATCTGAGTTATAAGCAATTTTTCTTTGTTCAAAATTAAGATCATGAACTATTAAACCTACAGATAACCCTAAGAACTTATAAACACGCCCCATCCACTCGCTATCACGTTTAGCTAAATAATCATTAACGGTAATAACATGAACACCTTTACCTTCCAGCGCATTTAAATATACAGGAGAAGTAGCAACCAAGGTCTTTCCTTCCCCTGTACTCATTTCTGCTATATTTCCCTTGTGAAGTACCATGCCTCCAATTAATTGCACATCAAAGTGTCTCATACCGAGAACACGACGTGAAGCTTCACGAACAACAGCAAATGCTTCCGGTAAGATATCATCTAAAGTTTCACCATTAGCCAGTCGATTCTTAAATTCAACCGTTTTATGCGACAAAGAAGCATCACTAAGGTTCATTAACTCCGGTTCTAATGGATTAATTTTTTCTTCAACAATCCTTCTCATTTTTTTAATATCTCGTTCATTAGAACCGTTAAATAATCTATCAATAAATTTAAACATGAATTCCGCTCCTCATTGGTAAGATGTATACATTATTACAGTATATTTTCATAAATTATATCTAGTACATTTTATCAAAACCTACTCGTATAGTCAAAAAAGAATAGCTAAAAAAGGAGTTTTCAAAAAGCAAAAACACATAGTTAAAAATTCTATATTTTTATGATTAAAAATAAAAATACTCTCTCTAAGATTTTTTATCTTAGAGAGAGTATTTTATTTAATTGTCTGCTTCAATTAAGCCATATTTCCCATCATTTCTACGATATACTACAGCCGACTCATCAGTTTCTGCATTAATAAACATAAAGAAACTATGTCCTAATAAATTCATTTGAAGAATGGCTTCTTCCGGCGACATAGGAGAAAGAGTAAAATGCTTGGTTCTTACAATTTCAAATTCGCCTTGTTTTTCTTCTATGTTTTCTGCTTCATAAAATTGTTTATTAAAAACTTGTGATGATTTAAACCTTTTAGCTATACGTGTTTTATATTTATGAATCTGACGTTCCACTTTATCAAATACTAAATCAATAGACTTATACATATCATCAGATTTTTCAACACCGCGAAGAATAACTCCATCAACAAAAACGGTAACCTCACAAGTTTCTGTCATATTGGAAATACGGAGTAATGCATTAATTTTAACCGGTTTGTCAAAGTATCTCTGAATTTTGTCAGTGTGCTTTTCTACATAACTGCGAAGAGCCGGGGTTACTTCAAGATTTTTTCCTCTAACTATAATTTCCATAATGAATCCTCCTTTTAGAGATGCACCTTTTTATCTCTTGTTTTTATTATATATGATTATCATTTTATTTCAAATATAAAACAGTTATACATATGTAATAAATTGCTTTTAAAACATTTTAACTATAATAAAAAAACATAAATTATGAAAAAGTATAACAATTAAACATATATGTTTATAATATAATTTTATATCAAACAATCTATTTATGAACAAAACAAAAGAAGCACTACTTTACAAGTAGTGCTTCTTTTGTTTTGCTAGTCTTTCATTGATTAATTCTAATTGAAACTATATCTTTATAGTCAATAAGTGATTACGCAATGACATTAACGTTAGCAGCCTGATCTCCTCTAGCGCCAGAGACAACATCGAATTCAACCTGCTGGCCTTCATTCAGAGTCTTAAAGCCTTCGGACTGGATTGCGGAGAAGTGAACGAATACGTCGCCACCATCTTCCTTTTCAATAAATCCATAACCCTTTTCTGCGCTGAACCACTTAACTGTACCTTTCATGGAAAATTCCTCCTGATAAAAAAACAACTTCGTCCTTTAAGGACTTGTGTTAAGTTTAACATAAAGAAATTTCATAATCAACTAAATTTAAATAATAAAAAGAGAGTCTTTACAACAGACTCTCTTTTTATTATTTTTTATTAGATTTTAAACTTTCATTTCGGCGACTTGAAGCATGTTCATGCCAAGTTACCCAAAGAGAAGTAGCTACGCAAATAGAAGAATAAGCACCACTAATAAAACCTACCAGCATAACCAATGCAAAATTTTTTGTCGTTTCTCCACCAAAGAAATATAAAGAACCGGTAGCGAATAAAACCGTACTTAACGTATAAAAACTTCTACGTATCGTTTGATATATCGAATCATTTGCTAAAATTTTAAAGCTATCTGTACGTTTATGAGTACGAATACTTTCTCTAATTCTATCAAATATAACTACAGATTCGTTCATAGAATAACCAAGAACTGTTAAAATGGCCGCTAAAAAAGAAGCATCGATTTCTAACTGGAAAAAAGAAAATACTCCTAAAACTACAATAATGTCATGTAAAATGGCTAGAATAGAAGAAAAAGCTATGCGATATTCAAACCGAATAGACATATAAAGAACTAACACTGCAAAAGATAATCCCACATTTAACAATGTATTTTTAGTAACTTCAGAACCGATTACTGCTCCAACAGTTTCTATTCGATTAATTTCTGTCTTCCCCACACTATCACTTATATGAGAAACAATAGTTTGTGCTTCATCAGCAGTAAGACTACGAGTACGTATAATTACTTCTTTTCCGGATTCTTCAAAAGTATCTCCACTCAATTGGATTACGCTATTTTCCAAGTTATCTTTACGAAGCCCTTCACGAACTTGTGCAACAGTAACTGTTTGCTCAAACTTTAAATCAAGAATAGTTCCTCCGGTAAAATCAATTCCGAAATTAAACCCTTTCATAAATATACAAATGAAAGCAATAATAACCAGTAAGCTTGATAAACTGAACCACCATTTACGATGCCCCACAATGTCAATTCTTTTCATTAGTTATTTCCCCTCTTTCCGCCAAACCACCACGGATTATGAATCCAAGATGCGTCAATTAGGAACATAAGCAATGTACGACTGACCGTAATAGCAGTAAACATACTTACTGCTACCCCAAGACCTAATGTAAAAGCAAACCCTTTGACAGTGCCGCTTCCTAAGAAAAAAAGAATAGCTGATGTAATAATTACTGTCATATTAGCATCAAAAATAGTAGTAAATGCACGTTTAAATCCGGACTGGATTGCTAGTCTCAATACTTTACCTGACTCAATTTCTTCCTTAAATCTTTCAAAAATTAAAATATTAGCATCGACTGCCATGCCTATAGAAAGTATTATACCTGCAATACTTGGTAATGTAAGTGTTGCATGTAATGCACTCAATATACCTAAAAGAATTAATACATATACAAGAAGAGCTGTATCTGCAACAAAACCTGACATACGATACATACCAAGCATAAAGAGTACAATTAATGAAAGTCCTATTGTAAACGCCATAACGGACTTATCTTTAGAGTCTTGACCTAAAGAAGGTCCGACCGTACGAACCTCCATAACAGATACTTTAACAGGTAAAGCACCACTACGAAGAAGAATTGCTAAATCTTTTGCTTCCTCTAAATTTTTTTGCCCGGTTATAACAGCACTGCCACCATCAATTCTTTCATTAACCACTGGATTGGTTAATAAACTTCCATCTAAATAAATTCCTATTCTACGACCAATATTATCTGAGGTTAATTGGCTAAACTTTTCAGCACCTTGTGTTGTAAAATCTAACGCAACTACCGGTGAACGATTTTCCCCTACACGTTCTTGCGCATTCTTTAAGTCTTCTCCGGTTAATGCTACACGCCCCTCTTCATCTTTAAACTGAAGCACTGCCGTTTTTCCAATAGTTTCAATCGCTTTTTTAGGGTCTTTTTCTCCCGGCAATTCAATAATAATTCGATCCGCACCTTCACGTTGAATAATCGGTTCTGTAAGTCCCATCTCATTAATACGTTTCTGCATAATATTAATAACCTGAGTCACCGCTTCCGGTGTAACCTTGTTCTCAGCAGTATCCTCTGCCTGCATAACAATATGTGTACCACCTTGAAGATCAAGACCCTGTCGTATGCTGTTAACTAACGGAACTAATGCAATAATAAATATTGCAAAAATTGCTAAAATCGATCCCCAAAATCTAAACAATTTTTTAGGTTTTAATGCATTCGTTTGCTTAGTATTCAAAAGCTCACCTCATTATCTTTATAATTCTTTTCTCTGTTACAATAGACGATACACCCATATCAAAGGGCTCTGTGGGAATAGGCTCTTCTTGTACTTGAAAATCCCAAACAACCGCTATACGCTTTTCATAAGGTATACGTTCCAAATATCTATCATAATATCCTGCTCCCATTCCTAATCGTCGTCCAAATATATCACAAGCTACAGCAGGAATTAAAACTAAATCAAGTTTTTCAGGAACAAGTGTCTCATATCCTTTTTTCAAACAACGAAGTCCTAAGGTCCCTATCTCAAAATGAGACATATCTTTAACACGTCCTGCCTCCATTTGTCTATCCGGAAGGCAAACCGGTACATATACTTCTTTCCCCAGTTTCAAAGCATCCTTTATTAACATATCCAAATTAGATTCGCCTTCCATTGCAAGGAAAGTCATTATTTTTTGTGCACTTTTATAAGAAGCAAGTTGTTGTATGTTACCGGTTAATGAAATACTCATATTAGAAAGATTTTCAACAGAAAGAGCTCGCCTTTCAGCGAGCATTCTTTTTCGAAGATTTTCTTTCTTTTTACCTATAGATAAATTATTCTTTATCATTCTGCTCTATTGTATCAGCATCTAACTCTTCATCTTCATAATCATCGTCTTCTTCATAAGCTGATGATTTCTTATTGTTATTAATATCTTGCGGTGGAGCCTGCAATGCACGCTTATCCACTTGGATAACTGTCCCCGGTGCTACTTGAACAGAAACAATGTTTCCAGATATTTTCTTGACAAGACCGAAAATACCTCCTGCCGTAATAACATAGTCTCCTTTTTTTAGCGCTTCCCAGAATTTATTTCTTTTATCCTGTTGTTTTTTCTGTGGACGATACATTCCAAAATAGAAAAATGCTAACAATAACAACAGTGGCCAAAAACCTTTCAGTGCCTGAATAATTTCGTCCATGTATTTTACCTCCCAAAAATTTATATTTTTTATTATACCATACTAAATATAGAAAATTACAAATATACAAAATTCTTATAATATATTTGTGTTTTATTATTTAGCATATTCTGCCCAAAAGTTTTCTCTAAATACAGTGAAGGAACCATTAATAATCGATGCTCTCATATCTCGCATAAATTGCAATAAGAAAAATAGATTATGAATAGTTACCAATCGAAATGCTAATAATTCTTCTGCTTTATATAAATGTCGTATATATGCTCTAGTAAAATTTTTACAAGTATAACACTGACACTCCTCTTCTATAGGCGAAAAATCTTTTTCATATTTTTTATTTTTCATATTCATACGTCCGGTATGTACCATAGCCATACCATTTCTTGCTACGCGAGTAGGAAAAACACAATCAAACATATCAATACCGCGTGTAACACCTTCAAGTAAGCAATCTGGAGTGCCTACCCCCATAAGATATCTCGCCTTATTAACCGGTAAGTAAGGGGTAGTATATTCTAACACTTCATACATAATATCATGGGGTTCTCCAACAGATAACCCACCAATTGCAATTCCGTCAAAAGGTAAAGAAGCAATTTCCAAAGCACTCTGTTTTCTTAAATCTTTGTACATTCCACCTTGTACAATACCAAACATTCCTCGATCACTTCTTGTACGTGCTTTAATACAACGTTCTGCCCAACGAGTAGTTCTTTCCGTAGATTTTTTAGCATAGTTATAATCTGCAGGATAAGGTATACATTCATCAAATGCCATAGCAATGTCGCTACCTAAATCTTCTTGTGCTTTGGTTGCTACTTCCGGTGATAAAAATTGTTTAGAACCATCAAGAATAGAACGAAAATAAACGCCTTCCTCTTTAATGGTTCGTGTATTACCTAAACTAAAAACTTGAAAACCTCCACTATCCGTAAGAATTCCTTTTTTCCAATTCATAAAGCCGTGAAGTCCTCCGGCTTCTTTAATAAGTTCTGTTCCCGGTCTAAGAAATAAGTGATAGGTATTTCCTAAAATAATTTGAGCACCCATCATTGTTAGTTCATCCGGTGAAAGTGTTTTTACGGTAGCTCTTGTTCCCACAGGCATAAACATCGGTGTTGTAAAAGTTCCATGTGGAGTATGTAAAAGTCCTGCTCTTGCTCCTGTTTTAGAATCCTGTGCAATCAATTCATAATTAATGACCATATATAATCCTTACTTTATACCCTCTTATACCTTATCAAAATATATTTACTTTTGTAATAGTACCATTAATACGTATTCCATACAAACCTTAAAATAAAAAATAGACCATGCTTTTATAAGTTGGTCTATTTTTTATTTTACTATCGTAAAAACATAGCATCTCCAAAACTAAAAAACCTATATTTTTGATTAACAGCTTCTTTATAAGCAGATAAGATATGATTTGTTCCTGCAAAAGCTGCCATCATCATAATTAAAGTAGATTCCGGTAAATGAAAATTTGTCACAATAGCATCTACAATATTCCATTCATAGCCCGGATAGATATAAAGTTGTGTCCAGCCGCCTCCTGCAACAAGAGTACCGGTTTGCCCCGCCGATTCCAACGTACGTACCGAAGTAGTACCTACTGCAATGATACGTCGCCCTTCTGTCTTTGCACGATTTACCGCATCTGCAGTAATTTGCGGAACATCATACCATTCCTTATGCATTTCATGTTCTTCAATATTTTCTTTTGCTACCGGTCTAAATGTTCCTAAGCCTACATGCAATGTTACAAAATAAACTCCTGCCCCACGATTTTTAATTTCTTCTAATAATTCTTCTGTAAAATGTAATCCGGCTGTAGGAGCTGCTGCAGACCCTTTATATTTAGCATATATTGTCTGATATTTATTTTTATCTTCTAATTTTTTATGAATATAAGGAGGTATTGGCATTTCACCAATTTGATCCAAAATACTATCAAATTCTCCATTATATTTAAAATGTGCTATTCGTCCACCAAAATCGGTTTTATCAACAATTTGGCATGACATATGTTCATTAAACACTATTTCTGTACCGGGTAATGCTTTTTTACCGGGTTTTACTAGAACCTCCCAGTTATCATTTCCTTTAGGTGATAAAAGGAGCATTTCCACTTTTCCACCGGTGCCTTTACGCTGCCCATATAAACGAGCAGGTATTACTTTTGTATTATTAAAAACTAAAACATCCCCTGCACGAATTTCATTCAAAATATCCCGAAAAGATTGATGTTCCCATTCTCCGGTTTTTTTATCTACTAACATTAATCGACAAGAGTCTCTTGGTTCTGCCGGTTCTTGTGCAATAAGATTTGTTGGTAAATCATAATTAAAATTCTCTAATTTCATTAATTATATACTCCTATCGATTAATAGATTTTTTTGATATCGGTTCCTTTATAATAATGACTTAAAATCGTTTTATAATACTCTTTATCATCATCATGTTTTCTTGCCATGGCTTCTGCCCCCCATTGTGACATACCTAGCCCATGTCCGAAACCATATCCGTTAATAACTAAATTTTTCCCCTCAATATTAAAATCAAAAAGAGTACTTCGTAATCCATACATATCTCTAAGTGCATTACCGGTTATGATTTTCTGTCCTTTACTTCCAACAAAAACCACTTGCTTAACACGTCCCGATACTCCACGATCACTGGTTTTCATTGGACCTGACTTTAACCGAGATAATTTTATACTTTTAAGCTGACCGATACTTAAATCTGTTCCAATAGACGAAAGAGGAATCGTTTTATTCCAAGAACTCTTAACCTCCGGAGTATCTTCTTCTTTAACTGCTCTAAGGTATGGAATACTCATCCCCCACACATTTTCACTGTCTTCAGTATAGCCTCCACCACTAGCATGAAATAATGCATCAATCGGTTGCCCTTGATAGGTAAGAATTTCACCTTTAGTACTGTCTACAGCTTTATCAGTGGCAGATGTTTCTGCAGAAAACCCATTATATACTTGTGAACTTGTATTATCTGTTACATCATATCCACTCGAAGCATAACCACCCATATGTTTTAAAGCATATGTTCTTGCTGCTACCGCCTGTGCTTTTAATGCATTTTCTTTCCATGTAGAAATAGATTCTGAAGGTACTACCCCATAAAGGTATTCTTCCAACGGTAATGTATTAACGACTGTAACTCCGGATTTCCCATTTGTTAAAAGCAACTTCATATAGCCTCTATATTTTTTTCCTTTCACCATAAAAGCAGCCCCATTTTTATCTGTTTTAAGAAAAACAGTATGGTCATAAGACTGATTATTAAGAGAAAGAGAAGCTCCTTTACGCTCTACCGTAAGGATAGTGCCGGCTTTAAATGCAGCCAATTTTTTACCGGTTGCTGACACCACAGAAAAGTCTTGTATTCCTGTTACTTGTGCAGACGTCGTCCCGAATAAAAGCCCTACAGAAATGTCCGGACCTAATGTTCCTTTTTTATCTGTAATTTTCATAGTACCTTTATTAGTTGCAATTTCTTTCTTATTGATTTTATTACTTAAATTTTTATCCGTTTTTTTAGTAGCTTCTATGTTTTTAGACTTTATACTCTTAGATGCACTCTGCTTAGTACTCTCTGCCACTTTTGCTTGCATAGAAAAAGATGGCATCATAGTAATTCCTAAACAGACCATCATAGTCAAAAGTATTTTCTTATTCATAAATACCTCTTTTATCTTTTAAAAAATATATTGAGAATAAGTGAACCTATGAGTGACACTATTACACAAGAAATAATAGGAAAATAAATCTCTGTATGACCTAACTTAATATGAATATCTCCAGGTAAATGACCAATGAAAGGAATTTTTTCATTAAAAGAAAAAAGAATTCCGATAATAATAAAGAGTATCCCTATTAAAATCATAATTTTGCTCATTATATCAATCTCCATCAAACAACCCCTGAGTCCTTTCACTGTTCCATGGAATTCCTAAATGATCATAAGCCGCTTTTGTTGCAATACGACCTCGTGGTGTTCTTGAAAGAAACCCTATTTGCATTAAATAAGGTTCATAAACATCTTCAATAGTAGCACGTTCTTCACTAACCGAAGCTGCTATAGTATCTACACCGACAGGTCCACCATTAAATTTATAAATAATAGTCTTCATCACTTCTCTATCAATAGCATCCAAGCCTAAACCATCAACATGAAGCTGTAACAAAGCATGTGATGCTATTGCATCAGTAATAATACCGCTCCCCATAACTTGTGCAAAATCACGCACTCGTTTTAAAAGTCGGTTAGCAATACGAGGTGTTCCTCTTGAACGATTAGCGATTTCCCTAGCTCCTTCATCCTCTATATCAATAGATAAAATTGTAGCTGCTCGCTTAATAATGAGCATCAATTCTTCAGGACTATAAAATTGCATACGAAATACAATCCCAAAACGATCTCTTAAAGGAGCTGCTAAAGCCCCTGCACGTGTAGTCGCACCAACTAAAGTGAAGGGAGGTAAATCCAAACGATAAGAACGAGCTCCCGGACCTTTCCCCATAACAATATCTAATGCAAAATCTTCCATAGCCGGATATAAGATTTCTTCAACACTACGATTTAACCGGTGAATTTCATCAATAAAAAGAACATCATGTTCTTCCAAGTTTGTTAATAGTGCAGCTAAATCTCCAGGTCGTTCAATAGCCGGACCGCTAGTAACTCTAAAATTAACTCCCAACTCATTGGCTAATATGTTAGCCATTGTAGTTTTTCCCAACCCCGGCGGACCATAAAGCAATACATGGTCCAATGCTTCTTTTCTTTTTTTGGCTGCTTCTATGTATACAGATAAATTATTTCGTAAGGTTTCTTGTCCTATATAATCTCTGAAAAATTTAGGACGAAGTGACTGCTGCCACATATCTTTGCCATTATCTTTTCTGGATACAATACGCTCTTGTTCCTGTTGATTCGATTCTAATGCCGCACTTCTTGAGCTTTTGATATGTTCCAGCACTTATTTTTTCTCCTTCCCCAATTCTCGAAGTACTAAACTGATAAATTTCCCCGGATCTGTAACATCCGAATATTCCTGATTGACTCTACGTACAATATCTGCTACTTCAATAGAAGCATACCCTAAAGATTGTAAAGCAGCCATTGCTTCTGCCTGTATTCCTGTATAGGAGGTATCTACAGATATCTTATTTGCCGACACTTCTACGCCTATCCCTTTAATTTTATCTTTCAATTCTACCAGCATACGTTCGGCTGTTTTTTTCCCAATTCCAGGTATTTTAGTTAAAGCATCAATATCTTTATTCTGTATTGCCATTGCAAATATACTCGGTTTCATAACAGATAAAATAGAAAGTGCTACTTTAGGTCCAATTTTTGATACAGATATTAAAGATAAAAATAATTCATAGGTTTCTCTAGCAATAAATCCATATAAAGTAATCGCATCTTCACGCACTGCCATATGAATATATAATTTACTTTCATCTCCAATCGCCAAGGAATCATGATCTCTATCTGTAACATGTACACGGTATCCAATACCGGATGTTTCAACAAAACATTCCCGTTCAGAAAGGGCAGTAATAGTCCCTTTTATATATCCAATCATAATTTAAGTCTCCCATAAACAGAATCATGTTCTGTTCGATAAATAGAAGTAAGGGCAATGGCTAATGCATCTGCTGCGTCATCCGGGGATATTTTGGATGTAATATGCATCATATGCATAATCATTTTTATAACTTGTTCTTTTTCTGCACGTCCATATCCAACAACCTGCTGTTTTACTTGCAACGGAGTGCATTCAAATACAGGTATATTCTCTTGATATCCTGCTAATAAAATAACTCCTCTTGCTTCGGCAACGGAAATTGCCGTAGTAATATTTTTATTAAAATATAAAGTTTCTACTCCCATGACCTGTGGTTTATAAAGAGTAATAAGCTCTTTTATCCCTTGATAAACAATATGGATTCTTTCTATAAGTTCCATTTCTTTCGGAGTTTCAATAATACCGTAATCAATAGCTCTTATCTCATTTCCATTTTTATCAACAATGCCAAACCCACAACGACCGGTACCCGGATCTATTCCTATTGCTCGCATGCCACACTCCTAAATATGAGTCTTTTCTAGCCCTCATTATATCATAATTTATCTCCATTTCCTCTAAAAACAGAATTTTTGTTCTATTTATTTTTCCCTTTATACCATGATACAGCTTCTCCAAGCATATATAAAGATCCGCAAACAACAATTACATCTTTATCGGCAGCTTCCATGACAGCATCATTTAATGCTTGTTCTACACTTATTTCTTCTTGATAAACGCAAGGTACCATTAATGCCATATCATGTGTACTTCGTGTACGCGGTGTAGGTGCTTCTACAATAAAGACTTTATCTTGGGGACGCATCAAATAAGAAATAACCGCGGTGGTATCTTTGTCCTGTAAAGAAGTGAATACAAACACTCTACGATAATCATCAAACTGTTCTTCTAACGCTTCTTTTAAAGTTTTTGCACCTGCCGCATTATGTGCACCGTCCATAACAAAAGGAATTCCATCTATCATATGCATTTCAAATCTTCCCGGCCAAAAAACTTGCATATACCCTTTTCTAATAGAATCTTCTGTAATCCTAAATTCCTGTTTTTGCAATATAGACAAAGACATAAGTGCTATACCTGCATTAATAGCTTGATGACTGCCTACCAAAGAAATTTTCATATCTTGCCATAATTTCTCCATAACCTCAAAAGAAACTTCTTGTCCTCCCGGATAAGGTTTTCTATTTTTAATAAAAAACGCTTCTTCATAAATATAAAGTGGAGATTTTTTCTTGCCGGCTTCTTTTCTAATTTCATGCAAAGCCAATCCGTCAGCTGCCGTTACACAAGGAATATTTTCTTTTATAACTCCTGCTTTATTCCAAGCAATTTCAGTAATTGTATCTCCTAAATACTTAGTATGTTCTCTAGCCACATTAGTAATAATTGATACAAGAGGTAACACTACATTAGTAGAGTCATATCTTCCTCCCATTCCTACTTCAAGTACAACATATTCCACTTGCTTCTTTGCAAAATATAAAAAAGCCATCGCTGTTAAAAGTTCAAATTCCGTAGGAAATTCACCGATTTCTACACTGACAATATCTGACGCTTTTTTTACAATAGTTGCAATCTCTGCAAATTCCTTTTTATTACTATTCCGACCAAGAGCATATATTCTTTCTGTATATGTAAGCAAATGTGGCGATGTATATCTTCCCACACGAATACCGGATGTTTCTAAAACAGAAGTAAGAAAAGCAGCGGTACTTCCCTTACCATTTGTACCGGTTATATGAATAACTTTATACTTATTTTCAGGATTCCCCAAATGAAAGAGTAAAGACTCAATCCTTTTTAATCCGGGTTTTATACCAAAAGAAGTAGCCTTTTCTAACCATGTAATTGATTCTTGATAATTCACAATCTCTACCTCCATGCAAGAAAGACCGCCTCTATATAGAGACGGTCTCTTTCTTTCAATCAAAGCTTAGCAAGAAATGCGAGTCGTTCTTCTAAAGACTTCATTTTATTTTGTAATTCTTCTAGTTTTGCCTTTTCTTTTTCTATAACAGCTGCCGGAGCTTTTGCTAAAAATCCTTGATTTGTAAGTTTTCCGGATGCACGTTTAATATCTTTTTCTAAAGTTTCTTGCGTTTTAAGAATCTTTGCTCGTTCTTTCTCTACATCTACAAGCCCGGATAACTCCATATAAAGTTCCATTCCCGTTACTACAGATGCTACTGCATTATCAGGTTTATCTGCTGAAATAGAAATAACCTTTATGTTTTCTACATGTGCCAATTTCTCAAAGTAGTCTTGATTTCTCTCCACACAAGCTTGCAAATCATCTCTCATAAATGAAATTTGGATATGACACATCTTATTAGGAGCTACATTAGATTCTGCACGCATATTACGAATAGCTTTTATAGCATCCATCATACGTTCCATTTGTTCTGCTTCCTGATCAAAAACATATTCATTGTTTACAGTAGGCCAAATAGAACGAGCAATAGTTTCACCTTCATGTGGCAAATGCTGCCATAAATGTTCGGTAATAAATGGCATGAATGGATGTAATAAAGACAACATTTTATTAAGTACATATACTAATACATATTGATTAACCTGTCTATCTCTATTATGTTCACCATATAAACGATTCTTTGATAATTCAATATACCAATCACAGAAATAATTCCATGCAAAATTATAAATACTGTCTGCTGCTTCTCCTAATTCATACTTATCTAAATTTTTACTTACATGTTGAATTGTTTTATTTAGACAAGTAAGAATCCATCGATCAGCTAAAGTAAAATCTTCTACATCGGGAACAAAAGATTCCTCATAATCGTCTAAATTCATAATAGTAAACTTGGTAGCATTCCATAATTTATTGGCAAAATTACGATTGCCTTCTACTTTTTCATAGTAAAAGCGCATATCATTCCCCGGTGTATTACCTGTCACTAAAGTAAAACGAAGCGCATCAGCACCATATGTTTCAATAACTTCCAACGGATCAATACCATTCCCCAGTGATTTTGACATCTTTCTTCCCTGAGAGTCTCGCACCAATCCATGAATAAAAATATGTTTAAATGGAATTTCT
The DNA here is from genome assembly GCF_001717505.1 of Dialister pneumosintes. Lineage (NCBI taxonomy): Bacteria > Bacillati > Bacillota > Negativicutes > Veillonellales > Veillonellaceae > Dialister > Dialister pneumosintes. The sequence continues at coordinate 425,570 of NZ_CP017037.1, read as the reverse complement.
TTCATAAACTCCATAGACATAAACATCATTCTTGCAACCCAGAAAAAGATAATATCATAACCGGTAACCATTGTAGAAGTAGGATACCACTGTTTCAATTCAGCTGTTTGTTCCGGCCATCCCATGGTAGAGAAAGGCCATAGTCCGGAAGAAAACCATGTATCTAATACATCTGAATCTTGTTTAATATGTTTGCTGTGACAATGTGTACATTCTTCTAAATCAGTACGAGAAACGCAAGTTTCTCCACAATCTTCACAATACCAAACAGGAATACGATGTCCCCACCATAATTGTCTGGAAATACACCAGTCATGAATATTTTCCAGCCAATGTATATAGGTGTTTGTAAACCGCTCCGGTACGAATCGAGTCTTTCCGGATTGTACTGCTTCCAATGCCGGTTTTGCCAACGGTTCCATCTTTACGAACCATTGCTTAGTAGTCATAGGTTCTACAACGGTACTGCAACGTGAACAATGTCCTACAGCATGAACACGCTCTTCCATTTTTACAAAAAGACCTTTGTCTTTCATATCTTTAACAATCGCTTTTCTAGCTTCTTTAGTTGTCATTCCTACATAAGAACCTGCCAACTTATTCATTGTTCCATCAAGGTTCATAACAAGAATAGTTTCTAAATCATGCCGTTGTCCTACCTCAAAGTCATTCGGATCATGTGCCGGAGTAATCTTCACACAACCGGTACCATAAGCAGGATCCACATAACTATCTGCAATAATAGGAATTTCACGACCATTAACAGGTACAATAGCCATTTTTCCAATAAGATGTTTATATCTTTCATCTTCCGGACTTACTGCAATAGCTGTATCTCCCGGAATCGTTTCCGGACGAGTAGTTGCTACTTGGATAGTTCCACTTCCATCTGATAACGGGTAATTAAAATACCAAAGAGATCCCTGTTCTTCTTTATACTCAACCTCAATATCTGATAAAGCTGTATGACAGCGAGGACACCAATTCGTGATTCTATTCCCTTGATATATAAGTCCTTTTCCATACAGAGAAACAAATACTTCACGAACAGCTCCGGCACAAATATCATCCATAGTAAAGCGTTCACGAGTCCAGTCACAAGAAGAACCCAATCTACGGATTTGTTGCCCTATGCGATCTCCATATTCTTCTTTCCATTGCCAAACTCTTTCTAAGAATTTTTCACGACCTAAATCATATTTTGTTAAACCTTCTTCTGCTATTTGTTTTTCTACTTTAACCTGTGTAGCAATACCGGCATGGTCTTTTCCCGGTAACCAAAGTACATTAAATCCCTGCATTCTCTTATAACGAATAAGAATATCTTGCAATGTATTATCTAAAGCATGCCCCATATGTAATTGTCCTGTTACATTAGGAGGAGGCAACACAATACTATATGGCTCTTTAGTTTCATCAACTTCATCATGAAATACACCATGAGTCTCCCAGTAGTTATACCATTTCCCTTCAATTTGACCAGGTTCGTATTTATCTAATTCATCTGTCAAACGCATCCCTATCACTCCTATAAATAAAAAATGCCCTTTCATCCTATAGGACGAAAAGACTTCCGCGGTACCACCTAATTAATCAATTAAGATCTCTCATTGGCGGGTAACGACCGCAACGTGCATTTTTAATACCTGCTCAGGGGTGACTTGTCAGAACATCCCTACCACTTTACACCAACCAGCAGCTCTCTAAAAAGGATAAAAAGACTTCTTCCCATCTACGCATTTACACTATAATCATAACAGGCAAAAAAAGAAAAGGCAAGATTTCTTGAAATAATAATTATTTAATGAATAAATTCGACTCTATTTTTATAATTGTGCTACAATAAGGACTAGTTACAAGTCTGAATATAGATTATTACAATGCAATCCAACAGGAATCTCCCATATATCGAGAACATATACCAGATCTTATTCAGATTTATTTAATTGTCTTTCCTGTCGGATACACTACGAGATAAATTGACCATGAATATGTTAAAAAAAGAAAGAATCATACAAACTATAATTTTCACAATTTCCACATTAATTGTGGGACTTTTACTGTGGTATATTCATTACTTAAATCCTGAATTCTACACAACTATTTTTAGATTAAGTACAAAAGGAGATATGGTAGGTCTTGCCGATTATATTTCCTCCTTTGGCTATTTGTCTGCAGCCATTACTATTCTTTTACTTGCGCTAAGTAATGTAACCGGAATTCCGACAATTCCGTTCCTTACCGTAGCAGGAATAATTTTTGGACTCGTTCCTGCCATTATTATTTCCTGGCTGGGAGAATTTATCGGTTGTGTACTCAGCTTTGCTTTTACACGTTTCTTTTTCCGTGCGCATGCTGAGAAAATTATTGAAAAAAATAATATGCTTACAAAACTCGACTCATACAGTACAATGCGAACTATGTTAATCGCAAGAATTGTTCCTTATACTCCAAACATTTTAGTTAATGCATTAGCTGCTGTCAGCAGTTTATCATTTAAAGCTCATTTTTGGGCTACTTTCTGGGGAAAATTACCTTGCGTTATCATTGAAGTATTCTTGGGTCATGATTTATTAAGTCTTTCTGAAAACGGATTGCGATTTGTACTTCTATTACTATTACTGCTAGCCGGTTATCTTTATTTACATTGGAGAAAAAAACAAGGTAAAGAACTTTTTTAATCATTTACACAGGGTCATAAATAAAAAGATACGAATGAATATTTCATTCGTATCTTTTTATTTATGACATTTATAAGACATTATTTTTTATACATTGCAAAGCCTCTTTGGCTGCTTGTTGTGCTGCTGATTTTTTGCTTTTTCCTACACCATGTCCCATGCATTTCCCTGCAATATATACATCCATCCAAATAGTTTTATCATGATCAGGACCTTCATTTTTAGCTACTACATAAGTGATATTTATATTTCCTTGTTGTTGTACCAACTCTTGCAAATCAGATTTATAATCATGATCATAAGTACCTTGCTCAACCATATCTAAAAACTTTTTCATATGTGCAAGAACAAAAGAAACAGTAGTCGTATAATCATTGTCTAAGTAAATAGCACCTATAATGGCTTCAAAAGCATCTCCTAAAATGGATTCTCGAGTACGCCCTCCGGAGAGTTCCTCTCCTCTCCCCAGAAGAATATGTTCACCAACCTCAAACCTAGCAGCACATTCTGCGCAAGATTGTAAACACACCACACTTGCTTTAGCTCGTGTCAAATTACCTTCAGACCACTGAGGAAATCTTTTAAAAAGGTATTCCCCTACAACCAAATCAAGTACCGCATCACCTAAAAATTCAAGTCTTTCATTATCATGGTATTTTTTATTCTTATGCTCATTTATAAAAGATGTATGTGTTAAGGCTATATTAAGAAGATTTAAATCTTTTATAGGAATATGATTTTTTTCTACAAAAGAAGATAATTCTTTAACTCTATTTTCAAACCTTTTAACATGTCTTTGTTTCATTACTTAGGCTTTCTCATTACAAGTACAGCATTATGTCCGCCAAATCCGAAGGCATTGGACATCGCTACATCCACTTTTACCTCTCTTGCACCTTCGGTTACATAATCCAAATCACATTCTGCTTCTCTTTCTTTACAATTAATAGTTGGCGGAATCTTGTCATTTTCTACTGCTAAAGCACAAACTATAGCTTCTACTGCGCCTGCTGCTCCCAATAAATGCCCCATCATAGACTTCGTAGAACTTACAGGCACATCATACGCCTTATCACCTAAAAGTTGTTTAATAGAAGTCGTTTCCGTTAAATCATTAAGATGTGTAGACGTACCATGTGCATTGATATAGCTTATAGTATCCGGTGTTAAACCTGCATCCGCTAAAGCTTTCTGCATACATGCTACTTGAATAGTTCCACCTGGTCTTGGTGCTGTAATATGATAAGCATCGCCATTAGTACCATATCCTGCTAATTCGGCATAAATATGTGCGCCTCTTGCTACAGCATGTTCCCATTCTTCAAGAATAAGAATACCGCTTCCTTCCCCCATAACGAAACCGTCACGGCGTGCATCAAATGGACAAGAAGCTTCTTCCGGTGCACATTCTCTATTAGAAAGAGCTTTCATGGCTGCAAATCCCGCCATAGGTGTTGCACATATAGCCGCTTCTGTACCACCGGCAAACATAATATCTGCATCGCCATACTGAATCATGCGTGCTGCTTGTCCTACCGCATTATTCCCGGAAGCACAAGCTGTTACATCGGTTAAAACCGGGCCTTCTAATCCAAAGTGGATAGAAATATGTGCTGATGGCATATTAGCAATCATCATAGGTACGGCAAATGGATTCACTTTAGTCGGTCCACGCTTTTCAACTCGTGTAATAGTTGCTTCTGTAGTACTGATTCCACCAATTCCTGTTCCGATAAAGGTCCCTACACGACCGGCTTCTTCTTTAGAAATATCAAAACCTGCATCTTTAGCTGCCATAATTGCTGCAGCTAATGCAAACTGAGAATTTCTGTCCATATGGCGGATAGATTTCTTATCTTCAATGAACTCTGACAAATCAAAATTCTTAACTTCTCCTGCAATTTTCACCGGAAAATCAGTGATATCAAAAGAAGTAATAGTGGATATACCTGATTTGCCTGCCATCAAGTTAGTCCAAAATGCTTCTAAACCAATTCCTAAAGGAGAAACTACGCCAAGTCCAGTAATAGCTACTCTTCTTTTCATCAATGCACCTCTTTGTAACTAGAGCATTTTATTGCTCATAAATAACGACAATATATAACCTTATGTACTGAAATTTAAAATAAAGTTAAAGCTATCAACCATAAGACGATAGCTCAAAAAAATAATCACCTTTAAATTGATATACTTTTTTGAAATATCGTCTATCATATGGCAGCCGGGGATAACTAGTATCCCCGGCCTCCAAAGACATACATTTACTTCATCAAACCAACTAATTACTGAATCTGCTGGTCGATGTATTCTACTGCATTACGAACAGTCTTGATTTTTTCTGCAGCATCATCCGGAATTTCAATTTCAAATTCTTCCTCAAATGCCATAATCAATTCAACAATATCTAAAGAATCTGCTCCCAAATCATCAATGAATGTGGAGTCAATCTGTACATCAGCTTCATTTACACCTAACTGATCTACAACAATTTTCTTTACTCTGTCAAATGTACTCATCCCTGTCACCACCTTTCCATTTTATTTTCACATCCTAGATTATATTACATTACCATGCCGCCGTCTACTTGCAAGACTTGACCGGTAATATAAGCTGATTCATCAGAAGCAAGAAATGCTACCGCATTTGCAATATCTTCTGCTCTTCCTGCTCTCTTAAGCGGAATAGTTTCCAACATACCTTCTTTAATATTTTCAGGAATGACATCCGTCATATCCGTTTCAACAAATCCCGGAGCTACTACATTAACACGAATACCTCTTCCGGCAAGTTCTTTAGCAGCAGACTTAGTAAACCCAATAACACCCGCTTTAGCTGCTGCATAATTTGCCTGTCCCGGATTACCTGTAATCCCTACAACGGATGAAATATTAATAATAGCACCGCTCTTCTTACGTACCATCATGGAAGAAGCTGCTTTTGTAGTTAAAAATACCGCTTTTAAATCCGTATCCAATACTTCATCCCATTGATTTTCTTTCATGCGGAGCAAAAGCGTATCTCTAGTAATTCCTGCATTATTTACTAACACATCTAATTGCCCCCAAACTTCCTTAATGGTAGCAAACATTCTATCTACATCTTCTGTAGAAGAAACGTCTCCTTGTAACAGAATAGCTTGTCCACCTTCATTTTCAATTTGAGTTTTAATAGCATTTGCTTCTTCTGCACTACGACCATAATTAATAGCTACAGCGAAACCTTTTTTTGCCAATTGTAAAGCAATCGCTTTTCCAATACCTCTGGAAGCACCTGTAACAAGTGCTGTCTTCATAGTTATTTCTGACATATTATTCCTCCCATGTATTTAACACATTGGTAACAGTTTCTACATCTTCTGCATGCAAAGTACGAATACGTCTATTAATTCTCTTCATAAATCCGGAAAGAACCGTTCCCGGTCCTGCTTCAATCATCAAATCTGCACCATCAGCAATCATTTGTTGTATAGATGCATCCCAAAGAACCGGATGTGCCGCCTGAAGAACTAAATTCTTCCTAATATCATCAGCCTTTATTTCAGCTGCTGCATTATAATTTGCATACACAGGCATTTGTGCATCTTGAATCGTTACCGTATCCAAAACTTCTTTCAGCTTTACGGCGGCAGGTTCCATCATTATAGAGTGGAACGGTGCAGATACTTTAAGCATAACAGCCATCTTAGCTCCTGCTTCTTTCATAGCATTACAAGCTTGTTTTACTGCTTCTGTAGCACCTGCAATAACTACTTGTCCCGGACAATTAAAATTAACAGCTTGTACCGGTTTTTCTTCTGTAGAAATAGTATTACAAATATCTTTTATAGATTCTGCATCTAAAGCAATAATAGCAGCCATTCCACCTTCTCCAAGAGGAACTGCTTCCTGCATATATTTTCCACGCAAATGAACTACATGTATCGCATCACTGAATGATAAGGCCCCTGCAGTAACTAATGCAGAATATTCCCCTAAACTATGCCCTGCTACTACATCAGGTATTAATCCATGCTCTCTTAATACCGTTGATACCGCTACACTGGCAGTAAGAATTGCCGGTTGTGTAAACTCTGTTTTCATTAATTCTTCATCAGGACCATCAAACATCATGCGAGAAATAGAGAACCCTAATCTGTTATCAGCTTCTTTTAGTAAAGCTTTTACTGCATCATACTTCTCATAAAGATCAGCAACCATACCTACTTTTTGTGAACCTTGTCCAGGAAATAAAAATGCTTTTTTCAAAATAAATCCTCCTATAGTCCTTCTATCAAAATAACGTTCGTCAACTATTCACTCTCTATAGCTACATTCAAAGTATTTTTAACAAGTGTAGGAATTTCTTCCTCCGCTACTTGATTAGCTAAACGAATGGCATTCCGGATTGCTTTAGCACGCGATGAGCCATGACTGATAATCAGCGTCCCATCAATACCCAACAAAGGAGCCCCACCTTCTTCCGCATAATCGAACTTTTTCATCATATATTTTTTTAATGCGGGTTTTAATAATAATCCACCCAGTTTAGCTAACACACCGCCTTTATAAATAGAGTCTTTTAGTAATGTAATAAAAAGTTTTCCTACCCCTTCACCAAACTTAAGAACTACATTTCCTGTAAACCCATCGGATACAACTACATCAAACTCTCCCGTAGGAATATCTCGACCTTCTGCATTTCCTGCAAAAGGAAACCAAGTTTGTTTTGATAACAACTCGTAAGTTTCAGTCATAAGAGCACTGCCCTTGGTACTTTCAGACCCTATATTCAATAAACCTACACGTGGTTCTTTAATGTGACGAACATATTTAGCATAGTTATAACCTAATAATGCATTTTGTAATAAATTTTCCGGTTTAGGATTAGCACTTGCACCGGCATCAATTAAAAACGTATGTCCGCCTTTTTCATTAGGAATCGGAGTTACAATTGCCGGGCGTTCAATCCCTTTAATACGTCCAATACCTAATAATCCTGCAGTAACAGCTGCACCAGTTGACCCCGGAGCAACTACTGCATCACATTTCCCCTGTTTTACCAACCGTGCTGCTACAGAAATAGATGCATCTTTCTTTTTCCTAAATGCCATGCCGGGATGTTCTCCCATTTCAATGACTTGTGAAGCATGTATAACTTCAATTAAAGAATTAGCATCCTCTCCATTGTCAGCTAAAATTTTACGTATTTGTTCGCTATCCCCTACCAATACAATAGGAATTTTATAATCACGAACCGCTTGTATACCGCCCAATACAATTTCTAAAGGAGCAAAATCTCCTCCCATAGCGTCTACTGCTACTTTTTTCATTTAGACTACCGTCCCTTTACTGCAATGTCTGCTATAAACTTAGCACGAAAAACTTCATGTTCTCTATCATAAAAAACAATGTAAATATACTCTTTTGTCTCCTTAACACGTGCCACTTTCATTTTTACTACCAATTTCTTACCTGCAGAAATTGCTGTTTTATATTTAATATTTCCGACTTGTGTCGGATCTAACTTATTTCCAATAAGTCTTTTAGCTAATTCTACAGATACTCCATACATTTTTTCTGCAGGGACATATCCGGAATTATCTACCATATCAGAAGTGATGGTTATAAGTGCCAAACCTTTTCTATTAAGCTCCAGCTGAAGAATTTCAATTTCTCCATGATATCTATCCACAGAAATCATATTTTTTTGAATTGCATTTTTAATACGTTTACGCATTTCCGGAATACCTAAAGCTTGTCTATCTAAGCGAATAGTCGCTTGTGACACACTAAAGAGATTCGCCAATTCCGAATCGGTTAACATCGGATTTTGCCGAACTGCTTCATGGATATTTTTTCTTCTTTCTTCTTTAGTATTTAATGGTTTCATCGTCATTATTATCACCTGATGCTAATACTATACCATAACCCATAATTTATTGCACTACCTGATTTAAATATTTTCCGCCCCTCGTTTATCCAGTAGCTGGCATTTGCCCAATTACCTTTACGGATTTCTCTTGTGGCACTTGTGGTTACGCTCTTTTGTCTATTGTTCCAGTATTTCCAGTTAGTCGCCTTAGAAATATTTTGTTTAGACATAGAGTTAATAATACTTTCTTCTAACTGTCTTACGGGTACATCAAGTAGTTTTCTTGCCGCTTTCAAGGAATCTATATGGTTACGTACTTTCCCCCTAAGGTCTTGTAGTTTAACCTCAGCTTTGTGTGTTTTTTCTTCTGCTCGTCCGATTCTTGCTTCTGTATCAGATATACCTAATCTTTCTTTTAAATCAGCGGTAAGGTCTTTAGTATCCGTCACCCTCTCTAATGATAAAGCGGCAGTGGTTGCCTGTCTTATGTACTGATTGATTCGTTTCTTCATCATGGAAGAGTATTCAGCGGTCATCTTCTCAAGTCCTTCTGGTGAATTGAGTTTCTTATCCGCTTCATTCCGTATCATTTCAGGTGTAAGCATAGAGTCAATATACTTTTTCTTTAAGTCTTCTATGTAAGCATCCGCTCTCACATCAGAAGTGCCGCCGTGTTCCATTAACGCTTTTTCAAAGGTTTCTTTCGTATACCCATAGTTAGCAAGGAAATTTTTCTTTTCTAAGGCGGTAGGGAATAAATCGGAATCAAGTATCTGTTCTATCTTATATACTTCATTCTCTTCTACTAATCCCTTGATATAAAGGTCTCTTGCTGTTTCCATTTGTTCGTCAAGTTCGGTTAATTTCCCCTCTTTATACTGTTTCATAAAAAGACTTAACGAACGTTCACGGATACTATCCTTAATTTCTTCTTCCCATCTCTTAATGTTTTCTTCTTCGGTCTGGTTGAAGTTAATCCCTACTTTATCTATGGCAAGTAACTTTTTCTGTAACTGCCACTTTTCTATTTCTTCATCAGTAGCTACCATCTTATCAAAGATAACTCTTACTTCTTCTGGTGGATCTATCTTTCCTAAACTCATTAAAGACTGATAGATTTCTTTTAGCCACTTACTAAATCTTCTGAATACACTTCTAAGTTCTTTAGTCGGTGCTTTACCTTCAAGAATATATCTTTCAAATCCTCTGGCAAATCTCTCTTGTATAAAGCGTTCTCTCGCTCCTTCTTCGCCTTTCTTAACCGCTTTTTCATAAGATTTAAACTCTTTTTCAAGCGGTGTATCTTTGTACTCTTCCATAACCTCTTTAGAGTAGCTTGCCCATTCTTCAATGGTCTTGATATCTGCTTGTATCTTTGCTTTTTCTTCACTAGGCAATACGGAAGAAGTCGCAAGGTTTTGTAAAGTCGTTAAATAGAAGTGTGCGGATTCATGAAGAACAGTACTCTTGTCCGCTCCGTCAAACACATGTATAGCATTATTGATATAATCATAAGCTCCTTTATTAACCGTTTTGTTATCGGTCTTTTGATAATAAGAATTTCCTTTTGTATCCTTGACATCTTTTAGCATTTCATGTATAGTAATGGTACTAAGAGATTCATTAGGGCTTATAGAACGTCCGCTTTGCGGAATTGCTAATACTGGTTGTACATTTTTTGTACTTCCGGATGCCCTAATGGGTCTCTTTTTGTCTATAATGACATCAAAAAGCCCAATACTATTTTTATCAAAAGTGATTTTATTTTCCTTTTGATAATAAGAGTGTTATCCATATCCTTGATTCCAGCGAGCATTTCCTGTATAGTTATCTCAGAAAGAGCCCTTTTGCTCATCAGGTCAGGATTACTTGTAATTTGTAATCTTTCTGACTTCGAGCCCATTTTGGTTAGAGCTCTTTTTTCTTGCATAACATCATAAACGACTAAACTATCTTTATTAAGAGTGATTTTATTCCCCTTTTGATAATAAAAAGAATTATTTTCTTTGTACTTGACAAGGTCAGTTTCATCTAGTATAGTTATTTTAGATGAACTACCGTTCTTCTTACACTCCAAGGGCAATTGGAGCCCGGCGGACTGTAAGAAGGCGGTAGTTTTTTGTTGTCCTAATTGCAACAACATATCCGCTCTTATCTTATCTACATAACGTAAATTACCTTTTTCTATTTCACTTCTAAACCATGATGTCATTTAAATAAACAATAAAAAAGAACCCGTTTAAAGGTTCTTTTTACTTACCATTATTTTAAGTGATGACTTCCTCTTTCCGTAATCGGTATTCCTTGTTTACATAATGGACATTCTTCTGCTTGATAGGTAGGAACCGTTAAGTGTAATAAAGGATGTACTTTTTCTTTTGGAACACCAAAGTCTGCTTTTCCACCGGAACGATCTACAAAAAGGCCAATTCCGACAATATCTCCGCCCATTTTATTTACTACATCTACCACTTCTTTAACAGAACCACCGGTTGTAACTACATCTTCCACGATAAGGACTTTTTCTCCCGGCCTTATGCTAAATCCACGGCGAAAAGTCATTACTCCTTTTTCTCGTTCAGTAAAGATAGAGCGTACTCCCATCAATCTTGCAGTAACCTGTGATAAAATAATACCTCCTGTTGCAGGTCCAATAACAGTTTCTATACCTTTATCTTTAAAATACTCTGCAAATTCTTTACATAACTGTTCTGTATATTCAGGATGTTGCAATACATTAAACTTTTCAACATATAAAGGACTATGTAATCCTGAAGTAAGCAAAAAATGTCCTTCAAGAATCGCTTTTGTTTCTCTCAATAATAACTCTACTTCTTTTTCGTTCATTTTTAGTTCCCCCTTATTTCTTCAAGAATACATTGTACTGCCATCTGTGGATTTTCAGCCTTGGTAATAGGACGACCGATAACTAAACGAGAAGCCCCATCAGATAGTGCTTGAGCCGGAGTAGCAATTCTCTTTTGATCATTCACTTGTGCAAAAGCAGGACGGATTCCCGGTGTTACAATTTCAAAAGTTTCTCCACATACTTGTCTAATACTCTTTGCTTCCTGTGGAGAAGCTACTACACCATCTACACCTGCCCCTTTTGCTAATTGTGCTAAATGCAGTACTTGTTGTTTGATTGGTGTTTTTCCGCCTACTTCTTCCCAACCTTTTTCATCAAAGCTAGTAAGTATAGTAACCGCCAAAATTTTAGGTCTATTGATTTTTAATTTTTCTGCAGTCATGGTAGCACCACGTACAGCGGCTTCCATCATTGCACGTCCACCGGAGGCATGAATAGTAATCAAATCAACACCAAGTTCCGTTAAAGCCGCTATACTTTTTTCTACAGTATTCGGAATATCATGAAGTTTTAAGTCCAGAAAAACTTTTTTACCTGCTTCTTTGAGGTATGCCACCGTTTGATTACCTGCACTATAAAAAAGTTCCATTCCTACTTTGTAAAAAAAGACCGAATCACCAAGCATAAGAGTTATATCTTTCATTTTATCAAAAGTATTAACATCTAATGCCACAATGATTCGGTCTTCTTTTTTAATATTGGTTAGATTACTCATTCCCTATCTCCTCTTTTTATATTTTACAGCGTTCTTATTATATCATGAAAAATTTTTAATTTCTTCTTTTTCCTATTTTACTGTAAAAAATTACATAGAAAATATAATACCGATGCAAGCAGATATCGCTATATATAATATCGGATGTTTTTTATATCTTTTATATCCCCACCATATAATAATTGCTAATAAAGTTGCTTTAAGATTCACTATATCGCTTATGTGTTTGGTAACTTCATAAGTTTCCAATTGCAAAAAAGCTATTTTAGATACCCCTAACCCTGCCAATAAAATCAACGCAGAAGATGCCGGACGTAATCCGTAAAAAATTTTTTGTACCAAAATAGAATCTTTAAAGGTATGCATGATATTAGAAATAAAAGTAACCACTATAACAGCCGGTGTAGTTAATGAAAAAGTGGCCCAAATACCGCCTAATATACCGGCTATCTGAAAACCGATATAAGTAGCCATATTTACACCTAAAGGTCCCGGAGTTGATTCAGAAACAGCAACCATATTCGCTATATCAGCAGTAGTAAACCAACCCGTACTATATGCCATTTCATAAAGAAATGGCAATGTTGCTAAGCCACCACCTGCCGCTAATAATCCGGTTTTGAAAAATTCACTAAACATATCTATCCAAATCATAGTTTATTTTCTTCTTTCTTATTAATCGGGGGCATCAAAAAGTATCCTGCAAATGCACTCACAACAATGAGTATGGCAGGAGAAACGGAGAAAACCAATCCTGCCAGAAGTACCGTAATAAAAATAAGCCCTGAACGCCTATCAGTAATTGATTTCTTTATAAGCCGAAATACTGTATCCAAAATAAGAACACAGACACAGACTCGAATACCTACAAAAGCATGTATTACATAGGTATTGGTTTCAAAATTTCTTAAAAAAGAAGATATGCCTACAATAATGATAATAGAAGGCGTAATTATCCCTATAGTTGCTATAATACCTCCTATAATTCCATATAATTTATTGCCTATAAAAGTAGCTACATTAACCGCTATCACACCGGGAGTACATTGCCCAATAGAATAATAATCCATCAGTTCTTCATCTGTAATCCATTTCTTATTATCTACTACTTCTCTTTGTAAAATAGGTAACATCGCATACCCACCACCAAAAGTAACGGCACCAATTTTACAAAACACTAGAAACAATTGCATTAATATATGCATCAGGCTGCCTCTTTTCCTATTTATTACTTGGTTACATCAAGTATTGATATCATGTTAATCATATCATATTGTATGATGTTTCTTATCATTAAAAATAGACACGATTAAAATCGTGTCTATTTTTAATGTTGTTTAGATTCCTGTACTGCAGATTTAATCAAATGCATAGTGACTGTATTAAAATCTACAGGAGTTTCTAATTCTTTCACTGCCTCAAATCCTACTCCCAGTTGTCCGGTATAGTAAGCTACCGCTTCCCCTTTATTATTTATTTTTGCAATATAAATAACTTTATTTGAATCAAGTCCTACTAAGCGGAATCTTCCTGGAGGCGAAATAATTCTCCATCCGCTGCTACTTCCATCAAAGAGATAAATAATGCCTCTATCAGAATCATCATAGAAAAATTTATCCTCATCAAAAAAGATAGCAATCTTCCCGATAGTAGCAGTTTGTGTATAAATGCGGCGAGTGTCATAATTAGCATCTGTTCGGTAAATTCTATATAAACCTTCACTCACTTCTACCTTAAGATAGACTGCATTTGTTGCTGTTGAAAAAGCTACATCTATAATCTTGCTTCCTGCCGGTAAGTCTTCAATGGGGGCATCCGATTCATGTGTAGTTCCCTCCGGATTGTATCTAGCTAAGGTAATATCCCAACTGCCACCATTCCAATTACGTGGATATAATGCCATAAGTGCTAAATTTCTATCGGGTAACCATTCAAAATAAGATACACCTTTCCCTTTAAGTTCTACTTTTTGTGGATTATCAATATCTTCTGCTTTATAAATCGTCACAGAATCTGCTGCAATATCCGCCATGTATCGGTAATCATTAGAATAATAAGCTTTCCCACGAAGAACTATATCTTTAAAAACGTTCTTAGCATCTGATTTATCCGGTATGGTACTACTTTCCGGAGATACCACATTATAATTAGCAGTCGGTGCAAACATTATTTGATCAAAATAATAATAAATTCCTGCCTGAAGAGTTATACCCAGAGTAAAATAAAGGCATACTTTTTTTAAACCCTTATGCACAATATTCTCCTTTACTTAACTATAAATGCAGTCGGAATCATACGTTCCCCAAGCAAATCTGCCGGTTTATTAACAACCTGTCCATTGTAATATAAGGTTGTGCTGGAACCTCCATCCAAATTTGCTGCAATCTCAGCCCCTTGTTCATACATAATATTTTGCATATCAACAAGTGTAGCTCCAATACTATATCCGGGCTGACGACCATCAATAACAAGAAATAAAATCGTACCGTCTTTTTTCTGTCCAATAGCAGATCTCGGGCTTATTCCCCAACCACCATCACCGCTCTTAATGACTTTTTCTCCATTAATAATGAGTGGTGGTCCAAAAGTTAATCCTTCTACAGCCCCCAGTTCTTCTAATTCTCTCTTAGAATAAGTACCGGCTATTAAATTCCCCTTTTTCGTCAATCCGATAAAATCAACTTCTTCATCAAAATCCACCTGTTCTCCAAGCAAATATTTTCCTTCGTGCAAAATAAAACCGTAAGGAAGACGCCCTGTTCCCGTACCATTCGGGTCGTAAAAGCCTCCCCCGTTTATAGCGGCAACTGCATTGTTATTTTTAGCAATATTACTGGTTGTATCGCCCTTTTCATTAATATCAGCTGCTGTAGCTACTTGTACACGACTGGGATCAGGAATTTCAAGAATATATCCGACAAATCGATTCGATTCAATTTTCTGAATTTTTAAATTACTATCTTTTCTTATAGTAAAATCAAATACTTTTTGTTGCTGTGTTTGCGTCACCACCCCTAATATACCGGTAAGCTCTTCTTGATTAAAAAGCCATGTAATATAATGCGGATGTCTTGATCTCATAATGGCACCCACTACAGCTCGTTTTAAATTAGTAAACGGCCCAAAAAGTACAATTAACGGAGAGGTAACAATAAAGAAAATTATCGTTACCAATAAAAACTTAAAAAAAGTACTTTTAAAAAAACTTTTCATTATCTCTCCCTAATTTATGCATTGCATTCATTAAATCTTTATATAATCATCATGATGTAAGCGATCTTCTAAATGTTCTAAGGTAACTTCATTTCCAACCCATACACGATGCAATTCAAGAGGATTGTCGTTTACATGTACTCGACCATCCGACATAATCACAGCCAGTTTAATGCCTAACTCTTTACAGATGTCCATAGTTTCTTGGTCATAATCTCCATAAGGATAAGATATCCAAGTAGTATGTACACCTAATTCTTTTGCAAGTGCTTCCTGTGCTCCTCTAATTTCCTTTTCTTTGTCTAGGCGAGACGGTAATTGTCCTAACTTAGGATGTGTTACCGTATGATTTGCAATCGTTACCGTATGGCTCTCTGCCATCTCTTTTAACTGCTCCCAAGTCATCCGGTTCGGTTTTCCCACCTCTCCTGTAATAAGATATAGTGTCCAAGGAAAACCGTATTTCTTCATTAAAGGATATACAATGGTGTAATTATCTGCATATCCGTCATCAAAAGTAATACATACCGGTTTTTCAGGTAATGTACTTCCTTTAGTTACATAATCATATAATTCTTGCATTGTAATGGGATGATATCCATGTCCTTTTAAATATCGCATCTGTTTATCAAAGTTTTCTTCCGTAATAACAGCTGCGTTCCCCTCTTCATCTCCCACCATATGATACATCAAAACGGAGACTCCGGCAGGTACAGAATACGGCACTTTAGTATCTCTCATCACTACAGCTTCACCTACAGGCAATTCTTGAGAAATAGCTGTTTGCATCGGATTTTCTTGTTTTAATTCAAAAGCAGGTAAAACTCCACAACCGGATAATAATGTACTCAAAACTAATAAACCGCCCGCTATATTAAGCAACACATTATTCCTGCTGCAAAAATGATATTTCTTTGTCATAGATACCCCTATTTTTATAAATGAATATATTTGTCTTTTACAAATTAATATCTTTTTTATTCTACTACAGCCTGCCTAGATAGGCAATTTACAAATCTATATGCCTATTAGATAATTCTACGGATTTATAAATTCTATAGCTATATCACCTAAAAGTTTTTTTAATTCATTTTGTACTTCTATAGAACCGTCTATGTGAAATTGTTTATCCATTTTAATTTGTTTTTTAGCACTCTCTATATGTAGAATCACAGGAATATTACCATGATATATTTTTAATAATACGGCTAACTGATTACTAATTTCACGCGATTCGTGTTCTTTATCTAAATAAATATGAAGAACCGGTTGCTCTACTACAGAATGATTATTTTCCAACGACATAATTCTTTCTGCCAATAAATGAGTATTTCTTTCATTGGCTTGTACTCGTCCTCTAATAATAACAGCTGCATCATTTTTTAATAAAAATCTATCTCTTTCCCAAACAGAAGGGAATACTACCACTTCTGTTTCTCCTTCAAAATCTTCAATGGTTACATATCCCATAGGAGCACCCTTCTTGGTAACCATTCCTTTTACTCGAGAAACAATACCGCCTACTGTAATTGTTTTTCCATCAAGATTTGTTGCATTTTCTATCGATAATTCTGATAAAGGCACACATTTTTGCATTTCTTTTTCATACGAATCTAAGGGATGCCCGGATACGTAGAATCCGAGCAATTGACGTTCCCAGTCTATTTTTTCTTTTTGTGAAAAATCCGGAAGTTTTTTATAGGAAACTTCTAAAGGAGCTTCTGCACCGCCAAATAAGTTAAGTTGTCCGGATTGCCTATCTTCTCTAACTGCAGCAGCTCGACTCATAATTTGTGGAAGTGCATCCAACATTTCTGAGCGATTATATCCAAAAGAGTCCATTGCACCACATTTTATCAAACTTTCACAAGCTCTAGCATTAACAGTTCTACCATCCACTCTCTCCATAAAATCGGATAAAGAAGTAAATACCCCTTCTTTTTCTCGAGCTTCTATAATAGATTCCACTGCTGCATCTCCTAAATTTTGTATTCCCGAAAGTCCAAATAATATGCTATCTTCGTTCGCCGCAAAATCAGCTCGGCTTTTATTAATATCCGGAGCTACTAACTTTACTCCATTTTTTCTACTATTGGCAATATATCGACTAACCTTATCTCTATCACCATTGTAACAAGTCATCATAGCAGCCATAAACTCCGGTCTATAATGTGCTTTTAAATAAGCCGTTTGCCAAGCAATCCACGCATAACAAACACTATGCGACTTATTAAATCCATACCCTGCAAAATGAACCATTAAATCAAATACATAATCAGCAGTTTCTTTAGTTACGTCCTGCTTCATAGCACCTTCTACGAATGTTTGTCTTTGTGCTTTTAATACTTCAGGATGCTTATGACCCATCGCTCGCCGCAAAAGATCCGCTTGTCCTAAACTAAATCCTCCCATCACAGCAGCAATACGCATAACTTGTTCTTGATAGAGAATAACCCCATAAGTTTCTCTTAGTATTGTTTCCAACATCGGATGTGGATAAGCAATAGGAATTCTCCCATGCTTTCGATTAATGAAATCTTCTGCCATACCGCTGCCTAAAGGACCCGGACGATATAAAGCCACCATGGGAATTAAATCTTGGAATCCTTCCGGCTCTAATTGCATAAGTAAATTGGTATACCCTGATGATTCTGACTGAAAAACACCGATAGTATCTCCACGACAAAGCATATCACAGGTTTTTTTATCATGATAAGGAATATGAGCAATATCTAAATCAATTCCTCTATTTTCTTTAATCATTTTTACCGTATCATGAATAACCGTTAAATTTCTAAGACCCAATAAATCCATCTTGAGAAGTCCTAATTTTTCCACTTGGTCTTTTTCATATTGTGTCTGTATAAATTCTTCTTGTGTAAGTTGAATAGGTGCAAAATCATCTACAGACGATGAACAAATAACAACCCCTGCGGCATGTGTTCCTGCTTGTCTTGACAATCCCTCTAATTTTAAACAATGGTCTATCAAAGTATGAATCGTTGCATCATTTTCATACGCAGCTTTAAATTCATTAGAAGATTCTAATGTTTGTTGCAAAGTCACTCCTGGTACTTGCGGGATCATTTTAGCAATTTTATCCACATCACGAAGAGGTAAATTCATAACTCTACCTACATCACGAATTACTGCTCTGGCAGCCAATGTACCAAAAGTAATAATTTGTGCTACATGATCATCTCCATATTTTCTGGCCAGATATTCAATAACTTGACCTCGTCCCCGATAACAAAGATCAGTATCAATATCCGGCATTGATATACGTTCCGGATTTAAAAAGCGTTCAAAAAGTAAATCAAATTCCAATGGATCCAACTCTGTAATATGTAAAAGATAAGAAACTATACTGCCGGCAGCACTCCCTCTTCCCGGACCGATCGGAATTTCATGTTGTTTAGCATATCTAATGAAATCCATTACAATCAAAAAGTAATCTGAGAACCCCATTTTATCAATGATTCCCAACTCATAATTTAACCGCTCCATGACAGTTTCTGTTACTGTACCATAGCGATGTGGTATTGACTCTTCACAAAGCTTTCTAAGATAGCTTTGTGAGGTTTCTCCTTCGGGCACCGGAAATTCCGGTAATTTGTGGTCACCGAAAGTAAATGTAACATTACATCGTGCTGCAATTTTAGATGTATTTTCTATAGCATGAGGATATCCACCTAAAACTTCTTCCATTTCTTTACCACTTTTACAATAAAATTCATCATTTGCAAAATGAAAGTGTTCAGGATCATCTAATGTTTTACCTGTAGATATACAAAGCTTAATTTCTTGGCTGGTTGCATCTTCTTTTTTTACATAATGAAAATCATTAGTCGCTACGAGTCCTATCCCATATTCTTCTGCTAATTGTGCTAAAATTGGACGTACTTTAGCTTCTTCGGGTAATTTATGATTTTGTAATTCAATAAAATAATTTTCTTTACCAAATACCTCTATATAAAATTCTATAATTTTACGTGCTTCATCCATATTTTCGTGTAAAATAGCCTGTGGCAATTCTCCACCTACACAGGCAGATAATGCAATAAGCCCTTCATTATATTCACGTAATAACGCATGGTCTGCACGTGGTTTTGTATGATACCCTTCTGTCCACGCCTTAGAGCATATTTTTACTAAATTTTGGTAACCTTTATTATTTTCTGCTAATAAAATTAAATGATATAATTTTTCTCTACCGGAAGTCGGCTTTTCAAAGTGACTTCCTCTTGTCAAATAAATTTCGCATCCAATAATAGGTTTTATTCCCTGTTTTATACACTCTTGATACATATATACAGCACCATACATAACCCCATGATCTGTAATAGCTAGTGCCGACTGTCCCATTTCTTTTACATGAGCCACCAAGTCAGGTATTCTGCTAATTCCGTCAAATAAACTATATTCTGTATGCGAATGAAGATGAACAAATGGATCCATAATGCCTCCTATACGTTCTTCCGGAAAAATCTAATTATTCTTTTATTTTATCACAGTCTAATAACTTCATTTTGTATCCGATGTTTATAGCAATTTATACTATGATTGCAATCAAAAAGGATGAACTTATATAAGTTCATCCTTTTGAATATATTATATTCATATCTATTCGTTTACCTTTGTTACAATGATATCTCCATTCTTTTTTATCTCTTCTTTATCTTTTTCTGACAAAGTATTTCCATCCAGTACAATTTGTACTCCCATACTTTCTAACAATTCATCTATTGTATCTTCTCTCTTAAATAACTCTCCCATATTTTCTCCTTATATTTTTAAGATGCGTTTCCTGATTCATATGTTAATATAAAAGTAAAACAATTATTTAATGTAAGGTTAGGAACTCTTATGAAAAAAATTCTATCTATTTTACTAACTTATTTAATAACTTTATGCTTAAAAAGGAAATCTATAATTATACAAAAAATATTACAACAACTGATATCCCATATGCCACATAAAGCATACCAATTAATTAAACCTCAAAAAATAGTATATTTTTATCTATATAAAAATATACTAAAAATAAATATAGCTCTTCTTAAAAAGTTATTATCTTAAATTAATTATTTCATTTGCTGACTATATAACCTGACTTTATTTACCAGTGCTATCATTTTCTCTCTATTTTTGACACCATCCGTTTCCGCACCTGAAGAAATATCTATACAGAACGGATGATAATCTAACGCTTTTTCAATATTTGATAAATTAATGCCACCTGCAAAAAACCAAGGTTTTATAATTGCAGGAATAAGCTTCCAATTAAAAGTTTTCCCTGTCCCGCCAATTCCGTGATCAAGCATAATATATTCCGCTTTTGTATGCTCCATCATTAAAATATCTTCTGTCGTTTTAACAGATACCACTTTAATAATAGGACATGATATGTGTTCCTTTAATTTTGTAATATATGTTTCTGTTTCACATCCATGAAGCTGTACAAATTGTATTACTTCTTGTTGTACGAGATTTATGATGTGCTTCTGCGGCTCATTAACAAATACACCGATAGCAGGAATATTTGAGTCCAAAGCTTGCCTAATAGAAAAAGCTCTTTCATCCGAAATAAAATGTCGTCTTTTGTCAAATACCAAACCAACATAATCAGGTGCTGCTTCATTTGCATAATAGGCATCTATTGAATTCATTAAGCCACATAGTTTAATTTTACTCATTAGCACCTCATAAATAGAATAAAAAAGTTACATCTCATATATTACCATATTAAAAACATTCTAATATAGCAAATAAAAGCTCCCGCTTATCTTTTTAAGTGAGAGTTTTTTATAAATATTTTTTATCATAGATATTTGTATCTATGTTTTTCATAATTTTTCTTGCTGTATCAGCTGCTGATAGATATGTTTTCTCTTTACCGACTATGACGAAAATTATGGCTATATAAAATAAAATTTGTTGATAAATACTTCTTTTTTCTTCATTATTTTGAGTATGCATAATAGATACTAATTCTTTTTTAGAAAAATCAGGTAGGTTTAAAGTGTTTATTCCTATAGAAAAATCCGTGTTTTTTACAATCTCAGTTTTAAAAATATTTTGTATCGTATAAGAGATAATAGCTAAACTATGTACACTAATTTTTTCAAC
This sequence comes from Dialister pneumosintes, assembly GCF_001717505.1. NCBI lineage: Bacteria > Bacillati > Bacillota > Negativicutes > Veillonellales > Veillonellaceae > Dialister > Dialister pneumosintes. The sequence goes on along the minus strand of NZ_CP017037.1, from coordinate 404,113 downwards.
TTCTTCCCCACTATAAAGTACTATGCCTTCTTGCTCTAATTGTTTCATCGCATACACTGCAATTCCGGCAAGTTCTAAAGTAGATGAAAAAAGCATCTTGGCTTTTGCTGTATATAAATCAGAAAGAAAAAAATCTATCCCGTTAAAATTACACCCGTCTTTAGCTATAATATGTTGTTTAGAGTTATTCTCTACAATTGCAGTAACCGATATTTCTTCCTTTGTAGAAACTATTTGCAATATACCGCATGATACTCCTACGGTAGCCAGAATGCTTTTTACTATTTGCAATAAATAAAGTTGCAATCTGTTTTCATACAATATTCCAATTAATATATCTACCGAAGCATGCGGATAATTCTTATCGTCCTTTTTATTTTGAGATAAAAAGGTTTTATTTTTTATCAGAGCGGATATATTCATAGTCCCCCTTAGTCACTTTTCTATTATAAAAAGCTCCACTAGGAGCTTTTATTTTCGCTATACTTTATTAATAATTAATGTCATTCAATATTATACGTTGTTTTTGTTCTTCCTCTTTCATGCTATATTCTACGGCACCTACAATAAGCCCTACTGCCATCAAATTAATAACTAAAGAAGTTCCTCCATAACTAATAAAAGGAAGCGGTATACCCGTTACAGGAAAACAACCGATTACCATTGCCATGTTAATAAAAGCTTGTGTACCTATAAGCAAAGTCAATCCACTAATTAATAACATACGATAGGTATTATTAACTTGCGATGCCAACCGTAATCCGATATATAAAAAACCTACAAAAAGAAATAGTAAAAACAATGCACCGATAAGACCCCATTCTTGACAAAATACTGCAAATGCAAAGTCGGTATGTTGCTCCGGTAAATAAAAGAATTTAGAAAATCCTTGTCCGGCTCCCTGTCCTAAAATACCGCCAGATCCCACAGCAATTAAACTTTGTACGGTTTGATATCCTAAATCACTTGCACGAGAAAAAGGGTCCCATAGTACCACAAGACGAGCTTTCCTATACGCCGAAGTTAATGCCAATATTAAAAATGTACCTATTGATAATGTACCTGCACATATAATTTCTAAAAAAGGCATTCCGGTTAAAATATACATCATTGCGGGAAATGCAAGAATCATGACAGCTGTTCCCATATCCGGCTGTTTAATAACCAATAATGCCATTAATAGAGGCATAAATAAAGGTTTAAAATAAGACAAAAATTGTGTTACAAATGATGATTTTCCATTTTTACTTCGTTGAAACATAGCATGAATTTCAGCAAATACGGTAATCTTCTTACCTACATCCATTTTTACTGCTAAATATCTGGCAGCCCATAAAATAGCAGGAAGTTTTGCAATTTCAGAAGGTTGTATGGAAATAGGTCCTAATGCAATCCATCGAGTCGCCCCGTTTACGGTACGACCTGCCACAAAAACAAGAAGTAAAAGAACAATCGTACCTATAGAAAGTATTCCTGATAATTTCCCCCATAATTCAGGTTTGTTTTTTCTCGTAATCTGAAAAAATACACTTCCAAGTACAAGATAAACACTTTGCTTAATAAAATATCCATAAGGATTATCTCCAGCCTCTACATTCATATAAAGAGTCGATGAATATACATTAAGCAGTCCTATAAGTATTAAAATTGCTACAATAATAAAAAGAATTCTTAGCCCTTTTCGTTGTTGCTCAATACGGTTATGGTCGGGCGATGAGCTACCAAACGGCATATTTTATTTCCCTTCTTACTAAACTTTTCTTCATACTCTGTTTTTACATCACCTTCAACAGGAGCTGCATGTAAATCATAATTAATGTCTGACAATTCCCACTTCATGGATTTAAACTCTTCCACAGAAAAGTCAAATAAATCTCGATTATCCGTCTTAAATATAATTTTCCCATTAGAAGCAAGCAAAGACGCATAACGATTCAAATAACTACGATAAGTTAATCTTCGTTTTTCATGTCGAGCTTTCGGCCATGGATCACAAAAATTAATGAAAAAACAATCCACTTCTCCCTGAACAAATAATTCCTCAATATTTGTAATATCTCCTAAAACCAGCTTTGCATTTTCTAAAAAAGGTTCTGCATCTCCCACTTTTTTAGCTGCATAATAAATAACTCCGATTTGTCTTTCAAATCCAACAAAATTATACGCAGGATGCATCTCCGCCATCTGACTGATAAAACGACCTTTCCCTGTTCCCAGTTCTACACAAAGTGGTAATTTCGGATTTGAAAAAGTCTGTTTCCACTTCCCTTTATTTTCTACCGGAAATTCCAAATACAAAAAATCTGTATATTCTTTGATTGCTTCATCAATCCATGGTTTTCTACGAAGCCTCATAAATCCTCCTACACTTATTATATATGGTTTTGCATATTTATGGATTTTTAAAATTTTCACCTAATTGCTGTGTATCTTTACTTACCCAAACATTCCCATACATAGTTAACACATTATCAATATTTTTATCATAATCCATACTAAAGAAATCGGCGGTCGGATCATACTTAACGGCAGTTAATCCCATACCTCCCATTAAAGTATCATAGAGCATATCATTAGTAAATAACCATTCTCGTCTTCGTTTCATCGTTTGTACTAAAGTGGCATGACTTTCTTGATACTCATTAGAAGTATAAATCCAAAATGGAATATGAACCATCATAAAATTAAATTCATCTGCATTATGTCCGGGTTTTTCTGTCACTCGTTCACCATGATCAGAAAAATAAATAACTTGATCTGCATGTAAATAATTAATAGCCGTATCCATAATTTGTTCCAGAACAAAATCATTAAACAATACAGAGTTATCGTACTCATCTATCATAATTTGGTCTTTTGTTCTTTGTTTTGTTTGATCTATAGGATACCGATAGAAATTATGTGGATATCGATCCCAATAGCTAACATGACTCCCCATAAGATGAAGTACTATCAATTGTCTTCTATTATTAGGATCCACTTTCTTTAATTCCGGAATTAAAATATCATCATAATCTTTAGTTTGTACTCCTGTCCCAATATAATCATTCATCCAGTGTTGATCGTCACAAGCAGAACCGATAGCACCTATAGGAGTATCCCAAATGCCGAAACGAGATTGATTAGATATCCATGTAGTCTTAAAACCTGCCGCACGTGCCATATCAATAATAGAATAGGCTTGTATTAATGGAATATCATTATATTGATTCTTTTCCGACAATGCATAAGTCAAAGTTTGTACCGTTTGTGTATAGCTGGAATATACATGATTGAAGAACGTATAATGCTCATCTTGTATTGCTTGAGACTGGAACGGTGTGTTATCTCTTTCATAACCATATACCCCCATATGGTCACGTGTTTCACTTTCTCCAATGATGAGAATGTAAACTCCATCCGGTGCATGCATTAACTGCTGTTGTAACTCTTTATCTTTAATAACCATATTTCTACGACTATCAAGAATTCTCTGGAATTCAGCAAAACTTTGTAACGTTTCTTTAGACTGTGCAAAAACTTGTGCTACTCGAGTTTGACAAAAAGTAAAAACTGTCATTCCCATATTCAAAAGCAAAAGAGCTATTAAAATAAACTTAAAACGTTTGGAAACCTTATAGTTTTTCTCTTCTATAGAAATCCCGAAAGCACGGAAAAAAATATATCCCAACAAAAACAAACTGACAATAGCTATGGTTAACTCCGTATAAGGAATATTTACACTGATAAAAGAAAGAGCTTCATGAATATTTGTTTGCGCAATAGCAAGCATCATATTCACAGAAATCAAAGAATGTGCCACAATATAATACCCGATATAGGTAAATTGAATTAAGCAATATAGCAAAATAAAAATTACCCAAACAATACGTGACACCATACGCCATCTTCCGGGAAGAAGCCAAGAAGCACTTAAACAAGATAAAAACAGATACAGCGGAGTACTCATTTCCATCGAAGTATCTGTCATATTAAGGATAACGGTAGTATAGGTTGCCAATACAGGGACAATCATCGATAATCCCCAAAGACAAAATACGGTTCCCCACAGACTTATTACCGCTTGATTTAATCTTCGTTTTAAAAAATATACAGTAATAAACCCGATTTGTGTAAATAATAAAAGCAATTTAATTAAAGATAATGCTTCCCATCCTCCGGATGATCCAAAAATCCAATTTAAAAAAAAGGCAATTCCAAATGGAACAATACTACATATTCCCCAAAGAATTTTCCAATCTCCATCAGCTATAAAACGTTTCATTTTGTCAATAACGCCCCCAGATGATTTTGTTATTTATCATAAACCGTATTTTAAATAATCGTCTATTTTATAACTTTACATTTAATTATTATTTTTACCTATATATTTGTATACACATATCTATAAATTTTACACGATTCAAGTAATCTAATCAATCATAGAAAAAACAGATAAACATTTCATGTATTTTTATCCATTTTTATATAAACATTTCAAATATTCCTTTTAGAATTACTACATATATTTGCTAAAAGGCGGTATAATTTAGAAGAGAGTATGTTTTTTCTTATCATTGTATATTCGCATTTATTTATGCAATAAAAGGAGTCTATAATTTGAAAAATTTAAAGTATATTTCGTGGAACGTAAACGGATTGCGTGCCTGTGTAAAAAAAGGTTTTATGGATTCTTTTAAGGCGTTAAATGCTGACTGTTTTTGCCTTCAAGAAACCAAGCTACAACCGGAACAAATTTCATTAGAACTTCCCGGTTATTTCCAATATTGGAACAGTGCAATCAAAAAAGGTTACAGTGGGACTGCACTTTTTACTAAGATAGAACCCTTACAAGTAACCTACGGTTTAGGAATAAAAGAACATGATCAAGAAGGGCGATTAATTACTGCAGAATTTGACTCTCACTACTTAGTTGTTTGTTATACACCTAATAGTAAAAGAGAGTTAGAACGCTTAGATTATAGAATGATTTGGGAAGATGATTTACGTGCTTACTTACTTGCATTAGATGCTAAAAAACCGGTAATTTATTGTGGCGATTTAAATGTTGCTCATCAAGAAATCGATTTGGCTAATCCTAAAACCAATCATCATAGTGCAGGTTTCACCAATGAAGAACGTGGAAAAATGTCCAACCTGCTTTCATCCGGATTTACAGATACTTTCCGATATATGCATCCGGATGAAAAAGATGCATATTCATGGTGGAGTTATTTTGCAAAATCAAGAGAAAGAAATATCGGGTGGAGAATTGACTACTTCATCACAAGTAGCAGTATTAATCAAAATATCACAGGGGCTACTATACATCCTCAAATCATGGGTAGTGACCACTGTCCTGTTGAATTAAATTTCTGCTTGTAAAGTTTGTTACTAAGAGCATTCCTTTATTATAGGAGGTTTATGTGGACAATAGCTTGCATTCATCCACACATATATCGCAGAAAAAAACATCACATGGTGAAATACCGCAAAAGTTGGATCATTTAATAAAAAATCATTTTATTTTAAAACATGTACTCCTACTTTTTATTCCACTAGCAACTTCAATAGGTGCAATGACTATTGCACTTATACTTTATCACTATGGACGTTTTTCTATCGATAAAGATTTTATTACATATACCGTGTTATCTATTTTAGTTTGCTTTTTTCTTATGGCATTAGTTTCTATTTCTCTATATGAAGAAATAGATCATCAATTATTATCACCGCTACATGAAATTATATTTACCGCCCGTTCTATAAATGACGGAACTATAAACCATATCATTGACAGTGATACAACCAAAGGATTTGATACTATTACACGTGCTTTTCAATCTATGCAATATCATTTAAATGATTCTATGCAACAACATGCTAATATAGAAAAACGAAAGCAAATTTTATATGCCGGTATTGCACATGATTTACGTACTCCACTCACGTCCATTATTGGATATTCTGAAGCGTTAAAATCAGGACTTGCTAATACTCCGGAAAAAAAACAGCGTTATATTTCTGCGATTTCAACGCAAGCAGATGTGTTGCTCCATATCGTAGACCAATTAACAATTTATAATAAATTATCGGGACGTAAAGCTTCATTCCCTCTATCTAAAGTAAATTTAGAAGATCTACTGAAGTCTTATTTCGATATTGAGCGAGATTCACTCTTAACAAAACATGTGCAAGTAAAACTAAACATAAAAAAGAATATGATTATTGAGTCCAATCCGGATGAGCTTAAACGTATTCTTACCAATTTCTTTACAAATAGTATAAAATATAGAAAACTACCTGAGTCATATGTGACTATTTCTGCTTACAGAAATCCGGATAATAAAGAAGAAGCTATTTTATCCTATCACGATGATGGCCCGGGTGTAGAAGAAAGTAAATTACAAAAAATCTTTGAACCATTTTATCGAACAAATGAAGCACGAACGAAAACGAGTAATGGAAGCGGACTTGGTCTAGCGGTAGTAGCTGAAATTGTTGCTATCCATAAAGGTCGTATTCAAGCAATAAATGACAATGGATTACTCATTAAGATTTATTTACCAATTGTGAACGTTAAGGAGATTATAAAATGACAAATGTACTTGTAATCGAAGATGATAAGTTAATTGCAGAATTAGAACGTGATTTTCTTGAGGCTAACAACTACACTACTTATTTAGTAAATAATGGTAAAGATGCATTAGATACTATGCAAAAAGTAGAAATTCATGCCATTCTCCTTGACGTCATGCTCCCCGGCGAAGATGGATATGCCTTATGTAGAAAAATAAGAGCTATGACTGATATTCCGATTATTTTTGTAACCGCTAAAAATGATGAAATCGATACCATTCGTGGTTTAGGTTTAGGTGCAGATGATTTTGTTGCTAAACCATTTAGCCCTACAGAATTAATTGCTCGTTTACATGCCCATTTAGAACGATATAATCGTTTAAGTCAAAAACAGTCTTCTAAACAAGCAAATGGAAACGGTCTTGTTATTGGAAATCTGGTGATTCGTCCTAAAGCTCGCCAAGTAATTCTTGATGGAAAAAGTGTTGCACTCACAGGAAAAGAATTCGATTTACTCTATTTCTTAGCTGAGCACCCTAACGAAGTATTCTCTAAAGAAGATTTATTTGAAAAAATCTGGAGCCTCGATCCGGTTTGTGAACCGGCAACTGTAACTGTACATATTAACCGTCTACGTGACAAAATGAAAGCAGCTACAGGAAAACCCTTTGAACTCATTGAAACCGTTTGGGGTGCAGGCTACCGATTCCATGTAGATGCATAAAAAAAGAGTATCTCTTTATATGAGATACTCTTTTTATTATCTTAAAGGCTCTTCTCCAAAACGATTCTCACCCACAGTAGATTCTTTACAAGCCCAATATAAAAGTATAAGGTTAAGAAGTGGGACAAAACCTAAGCATACCCACCAGCCACTCTTATCAATATCATGAAGACGCCGAATTGAAACAGCTAGCGACGGTATAAATATAATTAATGTATATATTTTACTGATTATTCCACTCTCTCCAAATAAAAGAGTAATGATAAACGTAACTAATATATTCACTAACAAAAAATACCAATATTCAGAACGAGATGCTCTTCCTGAAAAATTTGCATAATTTTCCTTTAATACACGTTGTAAAGCCCAAGTTATATTATTCATATAATGTAATTTACCTCCTTAATTATTAACTACATCATATACTAAAAAAAGATAAAAAAAAGAGAGGCATTCCTCTCTTTTTTAAGCATTTTTTGCAATTTCAGCAATCTTAGCAAATCCTGCCGGATCGTTAATTGCCATTTCACTAAGCATCTTACGATTTACAGCTACACCGGCTTTGGTCAAGCCTGCAATTAAACGACTATAAGTAAGTCCATTCAAACGAGCAGCTGCATTGATACGAATAATCCACAATTTACGGAATTCTCTCTTAACTGCTCTACGGTCTCTTCTTGCATAATAAAGAGCTTTCATAACAAGTTCATTAGCTTTACGGAACTGGTTATGACGAGCACCTCTATAGCCCTTAGCGAGCTTCAGAATTTTTTTATGTCTTGCGTGATTTGTCAATCCGCTTTTTACTCTTGCCATTATTCAATGTCCTCCTTAATTAACCATTGGGAAGCAATCTAGCTTCACGCTTGAAGTCAGCCTTAGAAATCAATCCTGCTTTTCTAAAGTTTCTCTTTCTCTTAGGGGACTTCTTTTCAAGAATGTGGCTACGAAAAGCTTTATTTCTCTTAAGCTTACCGGTACCAGTAAAGCTAAAACGTTTTGCCGCAGCGCGGCGAGTTTTCATCTTTGGCATGTAAATACTCTCCTTCAACAATTTTTAGGATGCAAGAAATGAGATTTCATTTCTTTATTTATCTAAGCTTTCGGACCAATAACCATTGTCATATTACGGCCTTCCAGTTTCGGGGGCTTTTCACAAACAATGGTATCTCCCAATTCTTTCAGTACACGTTCTAATACATCACGACCTAATTCCGGATGTGTCATTTCACGTCCTCTGAACATAATGGTAACTTTTACCTTATTTCCATCTCCCAAGAAACGTTGTGCATGTTTCAATTTAACATAGAAATCATGATCTTCAATGTTAGGGCGAAGTTTTACTTCTTTTACTTGGAAAACTTTCTGCTTTTTCTTGGCTTCTTTATCTCGCTTCTGCTGTTCATATCTATACTTTCCATAATTCATGATACGACATACAGGTGGTCGTCCATTAGGAGCCACTTCCACCAAGTCCAAACCGCGTTCTTCTGCTGCACGAATTGCATCACGCACCGTCATAACGCCTAACTGTTCGTTTGTATCGCTGACAACACGTACTTCTCTAGCACGAATTTGTTCATTGATACTAAGTTCCTTAGCTATTATTTTCACCTCCGAATACAGGTTTGCCCAATATCTTATCTGTTTTGACACCGGAATCCTCTGATTATTGCAAGTAAAAGCGGACGACCTACGTCGCCCGCTTCAAGTTCACACGTTAACCTTAGTAGCTATGCGCCTTGTAAGGTGAGAAGCGGATGACTTCTTCTTGCAATTAATACATTACATATAATACGCCATTCATTCTTACTTGTCAAGAATAATTTAAACTAAATCATCACGAAGAGCTCGATGTGCCATACCTACGGCTACTTCATTGAAATGTAATACCCCCACACCAATGTATATAGCTACACAAAGGTGTTCCTTCCAACGAGCAATCCCAAGCTTTCCTCCTACATTCATTCCTAAAGCCTTGATTTTAACTTGATCAATAGCAGACTCCACAGCGCCTAATACAGAGCCATCCCCTACATGTGTGTCTGAGATAACTTTTTGCCTTTGTGCCGCTACAATAGCTGATTCGTAAATTTTAGGAAGAATATCAAGAAAACGTCCCCCAAAATTTACAGCTACAGCCTGTATATCCTGCTCTTTTAATTCATCACGAAGAGCATATTCTTCTTTTCTATTCTCAGTAAGTGCCATGCGTAATGCAGCACGACCAATATCACTACTTTGTAACATGATTAGTCCACATTTCTATTTTTTATTTCGCACATAATGTTTGAAATAAAGGAATCTATATCAATACTTCCTTGATCTCCCACTTTTCTACGGCGAACAGAAACTTGATTTGCTTGTACTTCTTTGTCCCCAATAATTAGCATATAAGGAACTTTTTCCATCTGTGCTTTGCGAATCTTATATCCTAAAGTATCATTATTTTCATCAATTTCAACACGAATATTCGCTTGTAATAACTTGTCAGCTACCGATTTCGCATATTTCATTTGTTTTTCAGAAACAGGAATAATTTTTGCTTGCACAGGAGCTAACCAGACAGGGAATGCACCGGCAAAGTGTTCCGTTAAAATACCGATAAAGCGTTCCAAACTACCATATCCGGCACGGTGAATCATTACTACACGATGTTTTTCTCCATCATCCCCAATATAATTTACATCAAAACGTTCCGGAAGTTGCATATCCATTTGGATGGTACCACATTGCCAAGTACGTCCTAATGAATCTTGAATATGGAAATCGAGTTTAGGCCCATAGAAAGCACCATCACCTTCATTAACCTTATACGGAACTCCCGCCTGTTCAATGGCTTCACGCAACGCATCCGTTGATAACTCCCATAATGCATCATCGCCCATTGAATTTTCCGGACGAGTAGATAATTCAACATGATAGCTGATTCCAAACGGTGCATATAAATCTTTAAACATCTTCAACGTTTCAATAACGATGGGTTTCATATGTTCTCTTGTCATAAATACATGTGCATCGTCTTGTGTAAAATTACGTACACGGAATAATCCATGCAATGCTCCATGAAGTTCATGACGATGTACCAATCCAAATTCAGCTACACGTCTTGGTAAATCCCTATAGCTTCGCTGCTGTGTTTTAAAGTATAGAATTCCTCCCGGACAGTTCATCGGCTTAACTGCATAATCTTCTCCGTCAATCTTTGTGAAATACATGTTTTCACGATAATGGTCCCAATGTCCGGACTGTAACCACAAATCTTTAGAAAGAATAATTGGTGTTTGTATTTCTTCATAACGATATTTCTTAAGTAATTCACGTTCAAATTCAATTAATTCATTACGAATCGCCATTCCTTTAGGGTGAAAGAATGGGAAACCAGGTCCCTGCTCTTGGAAACTGAATAAATCTAATTCTTTCCCTAACTTTCTATGATCACGTTTAGCAGCCTCTTCACGAACGTACAAGAAATGTTCTAAATCTTCTTTATTATAAAAAGCTGTCCCATAAATACGCTGTAGCATTTGATTATTTTCATCGCCTCTCCAATAAGCTCCTGCTACGGTCATTAATTTATAAGCTTTAACCTTACCGGTAGAACGCACATGAGGTCCTGCACAAAGATCCACAAAGTCTCCCTGTGTATAAAAAGACAACAAAGCATCTGCCGGTAAATCTTCAATCAATTCCACTTTATAAGGTTGCCCTTTTTCCTTGTAATAAGCGATAGCCTCTTCTCTACTCTTGTAAGATTTTTCAATAGCAAAATTGGACTTTATAATTTTGGACATTTCTTTTTCAATTGCTGCGAAATCTTCTTGGCTAAACTTGTGTTCCGACTCTATATCATAATAGAAACCGGTATCAATAGCCGGACCAATTGCTAACTTTACATCCGGAAATAAATGTTGAATAGCTTGTGCCATAACATGAGATGCCGTATGTCTCAGTGCATATAGTCCTTCTTCTGATTCTTTTGTAAAAAACTCTACCTGTGCTTCATCAACAATAGAATCTCTCAAATCAGCCAATTCACCATTCATCTTTGCAACAACAACTTCTTTTGCCAAACTATTTGAAATAGATTTTGCTACTTCAAATAAGGGAATTTCTTTTTCAAATTCTAATTTTTTCCCATCTTTTAACACAATAGATACCATACCCTACCATCCTTTCTACAATAAAAAAACTTTCATCCCACTAAGGGACGAAAGTTAAATTCCGTGGTTCCACCCAAATTAAATCTTACGATTCACTTTAGAAGCTATAACGGTGCTAACCGAGAAAACTTACTTCATTCAGTTTCCCTGCTCAAGAGTGGTAAAGTTTAACTTACATAATCTGTTCACACCAAACACAGACTCTCTTGCTATGCTACCATTAAACTTCATGTCTCTTTCACTACATTTATATTTATATCTTACACCTTTTAACATTTATGTCAAGAACCCATATGCTTATGAATATTACAAAAATATTCATAAGTCACTTTTAGTCCATCTTCTAAACTAACTTCCGGTTTCCATGACAACTGATAACAAGCTCTTCCATTTGCTAAAATAGACTTATAAATATCTCCGGCACGTGGACTTGCATATTCTTTATTGATGTTTTTCCCTGTAATCTTTTCAAATATATAAATAAGTCCGTTAAGTGAAATTTCGCTTTCTGTTGATAAATTGTATATTCGATTTACATTTTTTGTCAGCAAAGATTTATAAATGCCATTTGCTATATCTCCTGCATAAATAAAATCTCTGGTTTGATTTCCATCTCCATAGATAGTAATTCCTTTATCTGAAGATATACAATTAGCAAAAATGCTAATTACTCCACCTTCACCACTATCCACCTGACGTTCACCATAAACATTGGAGAATCGAAGTACAACATAATCTAAACCGAAAGACTCTTTATATAGTTGTAAATATTTTTCCGCTGTTATTTTTGACAATCCATAAAAAGACATCGGTTTTAAACATTGGGACTCCACAACAGGAAGATATTCTTCCTGAACATCTCCGTAAACAGCTGCCGTGGAAGAAAAAACTATTCTTTTTACACCATGTTTACGTGCAATTTCCAACAAATGAACAGTTCCTAATACATTCTGCATACAATCAAAAGAAGGATCTTTCATAGAGGTACTTACTGTAATTTGCCCTGCTAAATGTACTATGGCATCAAAATTTCCTTTAGAAAAAACTTTTTCCAACTGCACATCATTAATGTCCATTTGAACAAATGAAGTACCTGCAGGTAAATTCTCTATTTTCCCTGTACTAAGATTATCTACGACTGTTACGTTAATTTTTTCTTTTTGTAACTTACGCACAACATGCGAGCCTATAAACCCCGCACCACCGGTTACTAATACATTCATATTTTTCCTCCTATCTATTAAAAAGATAGTAATTAAAGTCATTCATAATATATTTATTATATAACTACTGATGATAATTCCCATGTATAATTTGCAATCTCATTATACATCAATCATAAAAATAAGACAGCTAAAAGCTGTCTTATTTTTATGAAATACTTTGTACACACTCTAATGATAAATAATATCCCTCTTCATTTTTTTGTATGGTACCGTAAAAACTTCCTCTTTGCCCAAGTGGAATATAAGCCCCATTCATATGTACTTTAATTTCTTGCATTTGAGAATCCCAAAAATTCATAATATTCTCTTTATAAGTAGTTACGTTACGCCCAGTTAAATATACTTTTGTACCTATAGGGAGAATCCCTGATTGTAAAACACGCGCTGAAATATATACATAATTTATTAAATCACTTTCAGTAATATTCCCGGGATTTACTACAAAAAAGTGTTTATTTTCACTTTGTGGTAACGGATGATAAAAAGCTTTATCTCGTTCAATCTCCAAAAGCACTTTAGGTGACTCTATCGAAGAATTATTTGCCTTATAAGTAAAATATTCCTCATCAGGATTAAAATCATTCCATATAATTTTATCTGCTACTAAACATACTTTCTTTCCATTATCTGCTACTTGTCCAATGTCAACAAAAGGAGTACGATGTAGTAGTTTGCCACCATGTTTGCCTAAATCTACAACTAAAGTGTCGCCATTCTCATCTGTAATAATATATATATTTCCACCTGCAAAAGAAGAAATATATCCTTTAATGGCTACTTTTTTGGTTTGGTATAACTTAAAATGTGTAAATAGTTTAGCTATAGTAACAGGAAAAATTCCATTATAAAGCGTTTTGGGCGATGTACAATAAGTAGAATAATTATGATTGTAATTAGGAGGATTATAAGCATTAGTTGCTATAGGACTTATAATCCCGCTCAACAAAATAAAAATTATGGTTTTTTTATTGATTATTACCATTATCAAAATTTTCCATATTATTTACGAGATTCAATAGTTCGAACTCGTTGAATATCCGGTGTACCATCTTCATTATAACTGATAGTATCTACACGGAATCGATCTAATTCCGGCTCAAATTCCTTCAAAGCCTTGGCATTAATCTTTGCTCCATTCATCATAGCACGATAAATAACGGCTGCCATCTCATAACGTGTCATTTGACGATTACCATTAAAGTATCCGTCCGGATATCCTTCTAATACCCCATTTCCTGCTAAAGTTGCTACATAATCATAAGCCCAATGATTTTCCGGCACATCCGGGAATATTTCAATCTTGTTTAAATCCAAATTGCGTCCGGCTACACCATCAGCAATTAAAGAACGTAAATCTTCTAAAGCTTTACGTAGTTCCAAAATTTCTTTAGCTGTAGAAACACGGTTAACAGATATATGATTCTTTTGGCTAAATTTCCAACTTACAGATCCGGCCACCATATCATCCCCATTTCCCACAGAACCTCCAAGACTCACCATAGTATCTTCATTAGGTCTATAAAAAGCTCCTAATGCTACTGCATTTTCGCCCTTATAATGTCCTACACTTGCAGAAAAACTCCATTTATCGTCCGGATCAAAATCTAAGGGATGAAGCATAGCCATCGCAGCAGCTCCGGCTCCCACTTTATTAATTTTATTGGATAAGGAATTGTAATTTTGTGTGAGTCCTTGCTTGAGTTGCCCTACATTAACGGCATCTGTATCTGCCACACCGGTAGCAACATTTGTGATTTTCCGACCATTCGCATTCAGCCCTTTTTCGGAAATATAAGTTTTCCCGGCCACATTTACTGCTTTGTCTACATTAACAGTATTTGCATTCATAGTAGTGGCTGTTACAGAGTTTAATTCTTTTAAATCCTTATTTAAAGAAATAGCAATCTTATGGTCACTGGATGTGGTAGTAATATTAGTATCTCCATTAAGATGTAAAGTTTCAGTGGGGTTGACGGCAGTAGGATTTCCCTTATCCGCTGCAAATAACGTAGCATCTCCATGGTTACCTCCGGAAGCAGTATCTGCATTCACCTGCATAGTAGTTCCTTTTAACTTATCATGAGCAGCACTCGAACCTGCTGCCGATGCTTTAGGTTTTACATGTACATCTGCCGTTTCCGTTGTACCACCTTCTAAATTCAATTTAATTTTATAGGTAGTTCCTTTTTCTAAACTATAAGTACGTGTTAAAGAGATTCCTTCATCCGCTTCTAACGTTACCATAGCTGCTTTTAATTGTGCTACATTGACCGCATCCGTATCCTGACTACCTGCTGCCACACCGGTAATCTGACGTGTAGCGCTGCCATCCCCATGTCCTATAGAAAATGCAGCATAAGTAGATTTCCAGGTAGGACTGTTTTTATCATAAGCAAAATTATATCGCTCTAACGGATTATAGCCATTCACACCTTCCGCTACAGAAGCAATGGAGTGACTTCCTAATGCCACAGCATCTTTTTTTCGTGCATGAGATTGATGTCCTACCGCTACCGCATTGTCTGCAGAATCTACTATTTTATAGTCATCATAAAGCGCCCCATAATCTTCTAAAGAATTTTCTTGATCAGAAATTGGTTCTATATTACCGGTCATACCACCGATAGCAATAGCATGATTCCCTGCAGCCTTTCCTTGACTCAAAGCCAATGTATGTGCACTCATAGCTTTAGTACCCACACCAATCGCTACCGCACCTTCTGCGTACGACTGTGCGTGATTGCTTACTTCAAATAAGGGTACTTCCGGATCCAGCATACGTGAGGTATTCCCTCCAATAGCAATAGCTCCTCTCGCATTGCTAGATGTAGTACCTCCCATAATCGCTACTGAATCTTGCCCTAGAGCGGCAGCACCGCTCATAGCCAGAGAATGTTCCCCCTTGCCATAAGCCTGCACACCTAAAGCCGTTGCATATTTACCGACAGCTCGTGAAGAAGCTCCTATAGCAGTACCTACTTGATCACTCGCCTTAGTCCCGTTCCCGATAGCAATACTGTAGCCGGAAACCTCTTGACTTCCCGCTTCTACTGGAGCAATATTGGCTACAGTTTTTAGTTCATTTGCATCAGCAGTTACAGTTGCTTGGTATCCCATCGCAATATTAAATCTACCTGCATCATTAACACTCGTTTCCTTACCTATTGCAATAGATTCGCTGGATCCGATAATACTTGTTTGATACCCTAAGGCTACGGAGTCAAACGAATATATTGTTCTTTCTTGACCATTAATATCCTTCTTTAAGTTTTCTATGCGACTGTTATACCCGATACTTAAAGAATTATTCCCCTCTGCATGAGCCATATGACCAATAGCAAGAGCATTTTCTGCATAAGCAGCTGTATTATAACCTACAGCTAATGCATTTTTACCTTTCGTACGTGCAATATAACCTATTGCCATAGCATTTTCATCAGGTGCACCGTCGTTATTGTAATTGGTAGAAACTTCCCCCTCCAATTCAGAACTAGTTGCACCGGTATCTGATGTATTGACATGGAAAAAGTGTAAATCCATTGCATACGTGCTACAAATCCCACTTGTTAATAAAACAGAAGACACCATTGTCATAACTGCCAATTTAGCTCTTAAACGATATTTTCTAATCTTATTTTCACTTTGCATATTTTTATTCGTACTTACTTGATATTGCATAAATACCCCCTTTATAAAAAATTTCCCCTACATAGTCAAAATATTGCATATATAATCTGTAAACTTACAGTTTGACATTAATATTATATTACTTACTTTTAATATTTTCAATTATTATTAAGTTATATAAACATAAAAATTAGAGTATCTTCTAGGAGATACTCTAATTTTTTGCTACTCTATATTTTTTATCAAAGAAAGTATTTCATCACGTTTTTCTTCCATTAATGAATAATTACCTCTAGTTTCCAGGTTCAAACGAACCAAAGGCTCTGTATTAGACCTACGAATATTAAATCTCCAATCCTCAAAAATAAAACCTAATCCGTCAATAGTTTCTACTTCTAATGCTTGTGTTTGATACGATGCTTTCACCCTTCTTAAAGTTTCAGCCGGATTTTTTACTTGCAAATTAATTTCACCGCTACAAGGAAAGTTTTTTTTCATGTCTTTTATTAATTGACCTAAACTCTTTCCTGTCTCACTTACAATTTGTACCACAAGTAACCAAGGAATCATGCCACTGTCACAAAAAGAAAAATCACGGAAAAAATGATGTGCACTCATCTCTGCACCATAGATTCCATTAACTTTTCTCATTGTCTCTTTCATAAATGCATGCCCACCTTTAGATTCTATAGAAACTCCACCGTTTTCTATTACAATCTTTCTTGTATTCCAATACAACCGAGGGTCATGCACAATAGTACTTCCTTTTACTTTGTTTAAGAAATAACAAGAAAGAAGTCCTACCATATAGTATCCATCTATATACTGTCCTTTTTCATCAAAAAAGAAACATCGATCAAAATCTCCATCCCAAGCAATTCCCATATCTGCCTGTTTTTTTATAATCATCTTACTAATGTCCTTATGATTTTTTACCAACATAGGATTAGGGACTCCATGAGGAAATAAACCATCCGGATTCATTCGTATTTCTGAAAAGGTTAAAGGCAAATGTTGTTTAAGATGTCTAAATGCAACATCTGCACATCCATTTCCACCATCAACTACTACATGTAAGTTTCTTATTTTATCTATATCAATATAAGTTAATAAATGATGAATATAATCTTCTATTATACTTTTATCTTTAATTTTACCTATATAATTACTCATTTTAAAATTGCCAGAAAAAGCAATTCTTTCTATATCTGTAAGCCCGGTATCTGCGCTCACCGGTTTTCCTTCTTCTCTTACAATTTTAAGTCCATTATAATTAATAGGATTATGGCTGGCGGTAATCATAATTCCACCATCTAATCGATAATAAAAAGTGGTAAAATAAACCATTTCTGTACCGACAAGTCCAATATTATATACATCAACACCCCCGTCTGTAAGACCTTTACATAAAGCATGACACAGACTCACAGAACTTTGACGTATGTCATATCCTACACATATAGTTTTGGGATTATACAAAGTCGCATAAGCTCTACCAATACGATATACTAACTCTTCATTCAATTCATCAGGAATAATACCGCGAATATCATATGCCTTAAATGCCGTATGCAACATATGCAATTCATTCATTAGTATTATCCACTTTCTCCGCCTGCGCTTCCATTCTTTCCAGTACTTTTATATATCCATCAGCACCATAAGCAAGACATCTCTTTACGCGGGAGATAGTAGCTGTGCTGGCACCGGTCATTTCTTCAATTTTCTCATATTTTTCCTTTTTATTTAACATTTTAGCTACTTCAAGTCGTTGTGACATATCACGAAGTTCATTTACAGTACAAAGATCTTCAAAAAATTCATAACACTCTTCTTTTGTTTTTAATAAAAGAATAGCTTCAAAAAGTTGTGTCATCAATGGATTTACTAAACGTTGATTTACGCTCATATTTTCCTCCTTTTAACAGTACTTTTACACTTTAATTCATTATAGCACTGCCATGTAATGATGTAAATTTACAACATTTGATAAAGTACATATTTTACTTGTAAAATCAGGAGTTTTAAAGATGCTTGACTTTCAATCAAAGCTAAGATAGTATAAGTGAAAAGTAGTAAGCTTTATACTATTCATCTCGAGTGACAGAGGGACTGGCCCTATGAAGTCACGGCAACCATCAACAAAGAAACGGTGCCAATTCCAGCGAGATTATCTCGAAAGATGATACTATCAAACTATTTGAACTTTCATCTCTCGATGAAAGTTTTTTTATTACACGGAGTATTTTATGATTGAGTTAAAAAATATATGTAAAAATTATGAAACCGGAATTGCCGCTCTAAAAAATATCAATCTTACTATTCAAGATGGAGAAATTTTCGGTATTATAGGGCAGTCCGGTGCCGGTAAATCCACATTAATCCGATGTATAAATATGTTGGAGACACCTACTTCGGGACAAATCATTATTAACGGAAAAGATTTGACAACATTATCTGCTACAGAATTGCGTAAAGAACGACGTCAAATCGGTATGATTTTCCAGCACTTTAATTTACTTTCGAATCGTACTGTTTATGAAAATATTGCTTTTCCGTTGGAATTATCTCATACTCCTGCCAAAGAAAAAGAAGCTAAAATTACTTCTATACTTGAATTAGTTGGGCTTAGCGAATATAAAAACAAATACCCGTCTCAGCTTTCAGGCGGACAAAAGCAGCGTGTAGGCATTGCTCGTGCATTAGTGTCCAATCCAAGTGTATTGCTTTCTGACGAAGCTACCAGTGCGCTAGACCCGGAAACAGTAAAATCAATTTTACAATTATTAAAAGCTATCAATAAAAAGCTGCATATTACAATTATCCTTATTACCCATCAAATGGAAGTTATAAAATCAATTGCAGATCGTGTGGCTGTAATTGAAAAAGGGCAAATTATTGAGGAGAGTTCTGTGTTAGACCTTTTTACTTCACCTAAAACAGATACTTCTAAAAACTTTATCGGCTCCATTTCATCTAATACACTTCCGGAAGGTTTATCTCATTATAATATCCATACTCTAAAACAACATGAAACAGATCATACTATTATGCGACTCTCCTTTCGTGGTGATGTAGCTAATGAACCTATTATTACCCAATTATCCAAAAGTTATAATGTGGAGATAAGTATTCTATATGGTACAGTTGATTTTATTCAAAATGTTTCTTTCGGTAAATTAATTATTGATATTAGTGGAACGGAAAAAAATATTTCTTCCGCACTCCATCATCTTCATAAAATGCCTATAGAAAGTGAGGTGTTAGGTTATGTCTCCCATCATAACTAATCTACTCATAAAAGCACTGGGGCAAACTGTATACATGGTATCTATATCTATGCTTATTGCTTCTCTTATAGGTATTCCACTCGGAATTTTACTTGTTGTTACAGAAAAAAATAATATTTTATCTTGTCCCATAGTTAATAGACCGCTTTCCTTTATTATTAATATCATTCGCTCCATCCCCTTTATTATATTGATGGTAGCTATTATCCCATTTACCCGTATCCTAGCAGGTACCTCTATAGGTACAACCGCTGCCATTATTCCATTGACATTAGCAGCTATTCCTTATATTGCAAGAATGGTAGAAACCTCTATTAGAGAAATTCCTTTCGGATTAATTGAAGCCGCACAATCTATGGGGGCTACTCCTTTGCAAATTATTTATAAAGTTCTCTTACCGGAATCATTACCCTCCATATTAGATTCTATGACAGTTGTTATGGTTTCTCTTGTAGGTGCCAGTGCGATGGCAGGTACTATAGGTGGTGGCGGATTAGGCGATTTAGCTATTCGATATGGCTACCAACGATTCCAAGCAGATATTATGATAATTACTATTATTGTTTTAGTCTTAATGGTACAATCTATTCAATTCCTGGGAAGTTTCCTATCTAGAAAAGCAGATAAACGCTAAAAAAAGAGAGTCATATATCGACTCTCTTTTTTATTTTTTCCTGCATAAGGCCTCTTTAGCTAATTGATCTGCCATTTCATTATACTTCACACCTGTATGACTTATAACTTTATGAAATCTAATTGTTAAATTTTCTTTTATAGAATCATAATAAGCTTTCAATGCTTTAGTTCCATTTTTATTGGTTTTCCACTCACCAATACACCATTTCTCTATACCGGCATAATCATAATAAATGTCCATCTCTTTAATCTGATGTGTAATACAATATTTCATTGCAAACATAGCTCCATGAATTTCTCCTGCTACATTTCGCATTAAAGCTAATTCTTTATTTTTAATTTTATCAGCATATTTTTCTATTTTCCCCCGAAATAAAATTACACAACCAAAAGCAAAAAATTCCGGCATAGAAGGTATATAAGAGCCATCTACATAAGCAACTACACATTCTGAGCTTATAGGTGCGTTACATTCTTTTACAGAATTAGCAGCTTCTTGTAAAAAAGCTGTAGCTTCTTCTTTTGTATAAAACCCCTTATAAGATGCATTAGGATATCCGATAACCTGTTTTTTACACTCTTCCCAAGTCGTATATAAACCTGTTTTCCGACCTTGTCTTACTGCATACCAAGATTTTTTCTTCATTAAAGCTCCTAATTATCACAACAATTGTATGAATAATCGCATGTATTTATTTTATCATATTCTTTTTAATAATAATAAAAACGCCGATGATTATAATCGACGTTTTTACCTATTCTAAATAAATCAATTTGTACCTTTTTGTATATGAGAAATAATACCGGTAGTAGAGTACCCTTTTACAAAAGGAAGGATTTTGACATCTTTTGCATATTCACGCCCTATGACATCTTCTTTTTTATAATCTCCACCTTTTACAAGAATATCAGGACAAAGTTCTGATAAGAGCTGTGCAGGAGTATCTTCGTCAAAAAGAACTACTTCATCCACACAACGCAGAGAAGAAACCATAAATGCTCTATCTAATTCATTATTTATAGGACGATGTTCTCCTTTAAGCCTTCTTACCGAACTATCTGTATTTAGTCCAACAATTAAATGTTTCCCTAATGAGGCTGCTTGTATAAGATACGTAACATGTCCACGATGCAATATATCAAAACAGCCATTAGTAAAAACAACCGTTTCTCCTTTGGATTGCCATTCTTTAATTTTATTTTTAAGTTCCTTTACAGAAATGGGTGCTGATTTAAATGATTTTTTATGAGTTTCTTTTTTCCATTTTTCTATAACAGCTTCACGAGAAACCGAATAAGTACCTACATGAGAAACTGATATACCGGCTGCTACATTTGCAATAGTAAGTACAGTTTTCATAGATAAATCTGTACCTGCCATTGTAGCTAAAATAGCCATAACGGTATCGCCGGCACCGGATACATCAAATACATCTTGCACTTGTGCCGGACAATGTATTACAGAATCTCTTTGTATAGAAGTAAGACCTTTTTCTGAACGAGTAACTACTACATTTTTTAAATGATATTTTTTCAATACTTCAAGTCCTGCAGTCGTTATCGCTTCATCCTCATTAGCAACGATACTTCCTACACAATCAGATAACTCTTTTAGATTAGGAGTAATAGCATATGCCGAATCATATTTTTCCCACATAGTACCTTTCGGATCTACTAATACGGGGATCCCCTTTTCGTTAGCTGCTTGAATAATACGCTGTGATAAAGATTCAGTAATTAAACCTTTACCATAATCAGATATAACAATGCTATCAATATGATTTTCTTTTAATCTTTCTATCCATTTATCAACCTGCTTTTCTATTTCCCCACTTATTTGATATTTTTCTTCAAAGTCAAGTCGAAGCATCTGCTGTTTAGCACCTAAAATACGTACTTTTGTCGTAGTTTTATAATCAGATAAAGTCATAAGACCTACACTATCAATACCTACTTCTGCTAATAAATTTTTTATGGTAGCTCCATTTTCATCCATCCCAATTAGACCTGCAATAAATACCTGACAACCTAAAGCTGCCAAGTTAGCTGCGGTATTAGCTGCACCACCTAATACTGCACGTTGCCTGGTCACTACACTTACAGGAACAGGAGCTTCCGGAGAAATACGGTTTACATCTCCTGTAATATATTTATCCAACATGATATCGCCTATAACAGCAACTTTCCTATTAGGCATTTGCTCTTGTAGGAATTTTTCGCCCTCACATCTCATAATTTCTCCCCATATTGATGAACCAATATATAACCTATTTATTCATTGTATTACATGCAACTCAATTATAACAGAGTCTTTATCTCCTTTTTTAGTTTTAAGAATTTTCAAAACTGTCTATAACAAAAATGAACTGTAAAGAATATTCTTCGCAGTTCATTTTGTTATTTACATAATAATATTATAAATACATTGTGCATTTTGATAAGTTATTTTTGCAACTTGCTCAACAGAAGTATTTTTAATTTGAGCAACAGCTTCTGCTATATACACAATATTTCTTGGTGTATTGACTTCATCTCTTCTACTCATGGGCGTTTGAAACGGACTATCCGTTTCCAGCAAAATCTTTTCTAACGGTAATTGCCGAACAACCTCACGAATACGTCTGCTATTTGTAAAAGTAATAGAGCCTGAAAAAGAAATATAAAATCCAAGCTTAATCAATTCTTTTGCCAACTCTACACTTCCACTATACCCATGCATAATACCTCTTAAACTTTTTTTGTATCTTTTTAGAATCTCTAATAAGTCTCCATGTGCTTTTCTATTATGAATAATTAGAGGAAGATTGAATTCTATAGCCGCTTCTATATGACGAATAAACCATTTCTTTTGTAACTCTTTATCTACAGTTTTTTCATGATAATCTAAACCGGTTTCGCCTAATGCGACCACCTTTGGTAAATTTTTAACTTTATTAAGAAGTTCATTCCACTCCTCTAAAGTAATATGTTCTACCATTAAAGGATGTATTCCACAAGCTGCATATACTTCTCTATATCGATTTGCTAATAGAATGGTTTGAAAAGCCGTTTCTAAATTTTCAGAAGGACAAACAATAAAATCTACTTGATTATCAGCGGGTTGTAATATAGAGTCTATATCTGCTATAAGTCTTGCATCATAAAGATGTGCATGTGTATCAAAAAAATGCATCATTTAACTCGACTTCCTGCAGAAATATCTACAGTAGGTACTATTAATTTATCATCATTAGTTGCTGCAAGAATCATCCCTTGTGATTCAATCCCCATTAACTTAGCCGGCTTTAAATTAGCTACAAAAATAACATGTTTTCCAATCAATTCTTCCGGTGCATAATGTTGAGATATTCCGCTCACAACAGTTCTTTCTTCATTACCTAAAGAAACTGTTATTTTTAGTAATTTTTTAGATTTTTTAACTTTTTCAGCAGTTAATACCTTGGCAACACGTAAATCTACATTGCAAAATTCATCAAAAGATATGTCCGGCTTAATAGGTTCAATACTTGTATCTACAATAGATGTTTCCACTTTCTCTTCTACCGTTTCTTTTACTTCTTCCATATCAATACGAGGATAAATAGGAGCTTCTTTCTTAGTTACAGTCCCATTTGGAATTTGCCCCCAAGTTAAGTCTGCGTAAGTTGCATTTTCAAATGCAGATAATCCTAATTGATTCCAAATCTTTTCTGCTCCTAGTGGAATGATAGGAGCTACCAACAAAGATACATAACGGAGACCTTCCGCCAAATGATATAAAACGGATTGCAATGCAGATTTCTTGTCCTCTTGTTTTGCTAAAACCCAAGGTTCTGTCACATCAATCAATTTATTTAATGAACGCACAAAAGACCAAACGCCTCGCAATGCATCATTAATTTCCCAATTATACATATTAGTTTTAAAAGTACTTAAAGTATCAATTGCTTGCTTTTCTATATTTTTTACTGCTTCCAAAACTTTTTCGTCTACAGAAGCATCTCCTTGATAAAGAACTCCATTATCATATTTTTCTACCATAGAAAGTGTACGGTAAAGCAAATTCCCTAAATCATTAGATAAATCAGAGTTGATGCGATTGATTAAACGCTCTCTACTAAAATTTCCATCTTGTCCAAGTTGAATATCATTAAGCAAATAATATCGTATAGCATCAGAGCCAAATTCATGAATCAAAGGAATCGGATCAATGACATTCCCTCTTGATTTTGACATTTTTTCCCCATCAACGATAAGCCAACCATGTCCATACACTTTCTTAGGTAACTCAATACCAAGACTCATAAGCATGATAGGCCAAATAATGGAATGGAATCGTACAATTTCTTTTCCCACCAAATGAACATCTGCCGGCCAAAATTTTTTAAATTTTTCTTTATCATCTAATATTCCGGCTGCTGTCAAATAGTTAGATAAAGCATCAAACCAAACATAAACGACATGTTTAGTATCAAAAGGAACCGGTACTCCCCAAGAAAAACTTGTGCGAGATACACATAAGTCCTCCAATCCCTTTTTTACAAATTGAATCATTTCATTCCGACGACTTTCGGGCTGAATGAAATTCGGATTTGCCTCAACAAAATCCAACCAACGATTTGCATATTTAGACATTTTAAAAAAATATGCTTCTTCACTTACACGTTGCAACGGACGTCCACAGTCCGGACAAATATGATCTTCTGTCAATTTGTTTTCAGGCCAAAATGTTTCATCAGGAACACAATACCAGCCTTCATATTTTCCTAAATAGATATCCCCCTTGTCATAAGACCGTTGGAATAACTCTTGTACAACTTGTATGTGTCGCTCTTCTGTTGTACGAATAAAATCATCATGAGTAATATTCAGTTCTTTCCAAAGTTCCTTAAACATTTCTACTATTTTATTAGTGTATGCAATAGGAGTTACCCCTTCTGCTTCCGCTTTTTCCTGAATCTTTTGTCCATGTTCATCAGAACCCGTTAAAAAGAAAACTTCATCCCCATCTAACCGATGAAAACGAGCCATACTGTCTGCAATAGTAGTACAGTAAGTATGTCCAATATGTAATTTAGCACTCGGATAATAAATCGGTGTTGTAATATAAAATTTTCCTTGTTCTGACATTGTATTTCCTCCTGCAAATGGATGTATGTAATAAATTATGTAATTACTAATTTAAAGGATTCTTAGTAGAAAGTAAATATTGATAAATATTTCTACGAGATAAATTATATTTTTTGGCTGCTTGACGTGCCGCCTCTTTAAGTGACATTTCTTTTGTTAATTCAAGAGCATATTCTCTCCAATCCGCTGCCTGCTCTTCTTGTTCTATTTCTTGCTCAGTCTTACCTTCTATAAGAACAACATATTCACCTCTGGCAGGAGTTTCTTCTAATTGTTCAATTAAGGTTTGCAATCTACCTCTAGAAAAAGTTTCAAATTTTTTTGTTAGCTCTCTAGCTAAAACTGCATTTCTATTTCCTAATTGCTTTTCCAAATATTTCAAAGTAGATTTTAGTCGATGCGGTGCTTCATAAAAAATAAGTGTCATAAATAATGATTTTACTTGTGCTATTAATTTATCAGATTTAGCCGTAGTTTTAGGTAAAAAGCCAATAAAAGTAAATTGTCTGGCATCTAAACCGGAAGCAATAAGTGCTGTTAATGCGGCATTAGGTCCCGGAAGCGGTACCACTTCAATAGCAGCTTCCAGTGCTAGTTTTACTAAATCTGCACCGGGATCGGAAATCACAGGCATCCCGGCATCACTCAATTGTGCAATCGATAATCCGTCCTTCAATTTTTTTATTAAACGAGGCCCCATTTCGTTCTTATTATGTTCATGATAAGAAATCATCGGAACATGTATATCTAAATGTTTTAATAAAATCCCTGAATGTCTGGTATCTTCCGCAGCAATATAATCTACCTGCTGTAATACAGATATGGCACGTTCTGTCATATCCGAAAGATTTCCAATAGGTGTGGGAACTAAGTACAAAGTCCCTGCCTTTATTTCAAACATGTATGTTCCCCTTTCCATAAATTGCAAGTATTTCATCGGTATAAGAACCATCTTCTTTATGTAAAAATAAAGGTGGTTCCATAATTACTTCCGGATGACCTCCATATTTCCATTCTAAAAGAATGCGACACGCAGGATGCCCAACTCTTGCATATATAGGTCGTATACGTTTAATTTCCATATAATATTCTCTACCGATAGCAATTAAATCTCCTAAACGATCCGCACGATGTACCATCGTTAATCGTCCTCCATATGATAATAAATATTGTGCGGAATGAAAGACTTCAGAAAGAGAGGTTCCTACCTCATGGCAAGCTAAAGCTTTTCCCGGCTCACTATTTGTATTGCCTGTCCCAATTTCTCGATAAGGTGGATTCACTACTACCGACTGAAAAGCACCTGTCGGATATAATTCTCGTGCTTTAGTATAATCACATTCTACTACTTTGATAATATGCTGTTTCCCATTAGCAATAACATTGCGTTTTGCCAACTCCACCATAATAGGGTTAATTTCAAGTGCAGTGATATCTTTAGCTCCTAAAGCAGAAAGCAATAAAGAAATTACACCGGTTCCTGTTCCTAGATCCACTATACGTTCTTTCGCTTTTATTTGTACATAATGAGCTAACAATATAGAATCTAAAGAAAAACAAAACTGATCTGTTCTTTGAATAATACGCATACCGTCTCTTACTAAATCATCTATGCGCTCTTTTTCATGTAATTCCCACTTATTTGTTTTCACAAGCATCAATTTCTTTCCATAACATAGTTTTTGGTGGTTCATTATCAAACTGTACTCTTACTGTATGATTTTTATTATTTACATACGTAATTTGTCCTTCTCCTTGATCTGTCATAACTTTCATTCCGACAGAAAGCTCAGGGCGAATATATTTTTTAGGACACTCACAATTTTTATT
Source organism: Dialister pneumosintes (assembly GCF_001717505.1). NCBI lineage: Bacteria > Bacillati > Bacillota > Negativicutes > Veillonellales > Veillonellaceae > Dialister > Dialister pneumosintes. The sequence goes on along the minus strand of NZ_CP017037.1, from coordinate 376,950 downwards.
TTTAATTTCTCCACATTTATATAAATCATCTTCATAACGAAGACAACACATTAAACGTCCACATACCCCTGAAATCTTAGCGGGATTTAATGATAATCCCTGTGTTTTTGCCATCTTAATAGAGACAGGAGCAAACTCACCAAGAAAAGTAGCACAACATAATGTTCGTCCACAAGCTCCTAATCCGGAAACTTGTTTGGCTTCATCACGAACCCCAACCTGTCTCATTTCAATACGAGTATGAAAAACAGCAGCTAATTCTTTAACTAAATCACGAAAATCAATGCGACCTTCTGCAGTAAAGAAAAATACAATTTTATTTCTGTCAAAAGTATATTCTACACGCAAAAGATTCATATCACATTTTAGTTTTTTTATTTTTTGCTTGCATATATCAAAAGCTTCTTGTTCTCGTTCTTTATTTCGTTGTATTTGTAATAAATCCTGTGGTGTTGCTTTACGCAAAACGGGTCTCAATTCTGCATTAGGTTTAAATAAATTGGGCTGCTTTGGAAAAACAACAACTTTTCCATATTCCATGCCACGAGAAGTTTCTACAATTACATCATCATTAACTTCTACTTTTATATTATCAACAGAAAAATAATAAATTTTTCCTGCACGTTTAAAACGAACTCCTGCTACTTGATTCACAGTTATCCTCCGTTCTTTATCAAACACAAATTAATAACTATCATATCCAGTATATTTTTTGTTGAAATGTATCTTTGGCATGCATTATATGCTACTTTTAGTATTTCCAATGCTTTTTCTGCTTTCCCATCAGACCAAATTTGTGCTATCGCACGTTCTCTTTCTGTAATATAGGTAATTGTCTCTGCTTGTTCAGGTATATTTGCTAAAAGCATAATATTTCTGCCTATAGACATACACCATAGAAGTTCTTGTTGAAATTCTTTTTTATCAATTTTTTTATTACTTTCAAAAATCTGAGTATAAGGAAGGGAACTATGAGTTATCGTTTCCCAAAATCGAACAGCTTTATCATAACATTGCATACCATTTTCGCCGAATAATTCTATAGCGATAGCAGGATTACCTGTACTAATTCTATATATATCTTTATAGTTTCTTCCTTGTAGATCAGGCAACTGTTTCTTCTGTTTATTTAAAAACAATTCAAAACTCTGATAATCCAAAGAAGTAAATTCATAAAGTTCTGCACGTGAAATGACAGTAGGAAGCATTCGTGTAATGTCATGAGAAACAAGAATAAAAAACAAATTTTCTTTAGGTTCTTCTAATGTTTTTAACCATGCATTAGCAATAGCAGCTCCCATAGATTGAGCTTCATCAATAATACAAACATGCGGAGTATCATCTAGTATAATGATATTTTCTAATAAAAGGCGAAATTGCTCCATTTTTAATTCCATATGTTGTGGCTTCATGTAAAAAATTTTCCCATCAGGAGATCTATATAAAGATTCTATATTATCTCCCTCTACAGTCAACCAATGAGAGGCTATTTGCTCATCCCAAATGCGTGTTGTTCCTGTTATGCGAGATGCCAAATCTAAAGCCGCTGTACTCTTACCAAGTCCTTCTTCTCCATAAAAAAGAATCGTATTGGCAATTCTTTTGTTATCTATAGCCGCCGCCAAATATTGCTGTATTTTATTATGTCCAAAAACATGTGGAAAAAATGTTGTCACTCCTGTCCCTCCACTCTAAGCTAATATATGTATAGTTTATCATATTTATGTTATAAAAAAGTGTTATATTATATACATTTTAATAAAAATATTCCTCATTTTATTAAAAATGTATTTTAAAAAGAGATGACCACTATTTAGTAGTCATCTCTTTTTAGTAACTATACTCGTAAAGTATTCACTATAGAATTAATATCTTCAACCTGATTTTGCTTACACCACGTTAATAATTCTTCGGTAATCTGTGGAATCGCAGTAGGAGTAACTAGAGTTGCAGTTCCTACTTGTACAGTATCCGCACCGGCAATCATAAATTCGGCAACATCTTTTCCAGTCATAATACCGCCCATACCGCAAATAGGAATCTGAACTGCTTTTCGTACTTGCCATACCATCCGAAGAGCTACCGGTTTAATAGCAGGTCCGGATAAACCTCCGGTAATATTTCCTAATATAGGCCTTCTGGTTCCAGCATCAATAGCCATACCCATCAATGTATTAATCAAGGAAATAGCATCTGCCCCCGCTTCTTCAACAGCTTTAGCAACAGAAACAATATCCGTTACATTGGGAGACAGTTTTACAATGACAGGAAGTGTAGTATTTCTCTTCACTTCCCAAGTTACCTTTGCCGCTTCTTTCGGGTCAGTACCAAAAGCAATCCCTCCATTAGTAACATTAGGACATGAAATATTTACTTCTATCGCACTTACACCCGGAACGGTAAGAGCTTTTGCCACCTGACCATATTCTTCAGCTGTCTTTCCTACCATATTTGCAATAATGGGTACATCGTAACTTTTCAATTCCGGCAAGTAATGTGAAAGAAATTTTTCTACACCCGGATTTTCTAACCCGATGCAATTAAGCATTCCTGAAGCCGTCTCAGCAATACGAACGCCCTCATTACCATTCCAAGGTACAATCCCTAGTCCTTTTACAGAAATAGCTCCTATTTTATTTAAATCTAAATATTCCTTGTATTCTACACCATAACCAAAAGTTCCGGATGCTGCAATAATAGGATTTTTCATCTTAATTCCACAAAAATTGACTTCCATGTTCATAAGATTACCTCCTCTGCATTGAATACAGGACCGTCTTTGCAAACTTTATAATGTCCCCCCGATACTTTATCACAAACGCAAGCCATACAAGTACCGGTACCACACCCCATTCGTTTTTCTAAAGATACTTCACAAGGAACTTTTGCCTCCTTGGAAATTTCTGCTGTTTTTTTCATCATAATAGCCGGACCACAAACGATAGTCTGCTTAATAGTATTATGTTTAAAAACTTCCGGAAGAACGGAAACAGTAAATCCTTTAACACCATAAGAACCATCATCTGTAGTAACAATCAAATTTTTCAACGTATGGGGAAATAAATCCTTCCAAAATACTTCTTCTCTATTCCTTCCGCCGATGACAACTGTCATTTGTCCAACTTTTGCTCTTCTTGCTGTAAATAGAATCGGTGCAATTCCCACGCCACCACCTACTCCAACCAATTCACCGTCGGGAATAGTAAAAGAAGTTCCTAACGAACCAAGACAATCAAGTCTATCCCCTTCGTGCATTTGGGACATAAGTAAAGTACCTTCTCCTACCACACGATAGATAATTTCAACCAATCCCTTTTCCGGATCGGCCCCTGCAATAGAAATAGGTCTACGTAACAATTTGCTGCAATCATTTATTTTTACATGTATAAACTGTCCGGGTTGTGCTTCTCTTGCAGTTTTGGGTAATTCAATAATCATACGCCAAATAGCAGGCCCTACCTTATCATGTTGACAGATAACTCCTTTTTCTACGTATCCCTTCATCTACCATTACTCCTTTACATATTCTTGAATAGACTCAACATGATGATTGATTTCATTATCTTCTTTAGCCATAACACGAAGTACTTCTTTCGCTGTATCCAAGGATGTTAAGCACGGAATTGCCAATTCAACTGCGATACGGCGCAAATCATATCCTTCCTGTTCAATTTCACTACCATAAGAAATAGTATTTAAAACCATATCTACTTTACCTGACTTAAGATATTTTTCACAAGTTTCACCTTTTTCATGAATCTTATTAATAACTTCCACCGGGATTCCAAGTTCGGTAAAGTAACTTCCGGTCCCGGAAGTACAAATCAAATGATAGCCAAGTTTTACAAATCCTTTAGCTAATTCTGCTGTTTCTTTCTTATCACGATCACTTACAGTAATCAATATATTTCCACCGGCAGGAATCATTAAATTGGCAGCAATCACAGCTTTATATAAAGCTTCTTGATAAGTATGACCGATTCCCATGACTTCACCGGTAGATTTCATTTCCGGCCCCAACTTAATTTCTACCAATCCCAATTTGGAGAAAGAGAATACCGGTGCCTTAATTGCCACATATCCTCTATCAGGAACAAGCCCTAATGGTAATCCTGTTTCTTTAAGCGTTTCACCTAAAGCAATACGGGTCGCATATTCTACCATATTAATACCGGTAATTTTACTCATAAACGGAATCGTACGGCTGGCCCTTGGATTAACTTCGATAACATACACAGTCTTTCCTACTACAATAAATTGAATATTAATTAATCCTTTTACTGACATGGCTACTGCTATCTTTTTAGTATATTCCGTTAACGTTTCCATAATTTCTTGTGTCAAATGTTGCGGAGGATATACTGCAAAAGAATCTCCGGAGTGAACCCCGGACCTTTCAATTTGTTCCATAATACCGGGAATACAAATATCTATACCGTCAGAAATAGCATCAATTTCTACTTCACGACCAACCATATATTCATCAATTAATACCGGATGTTCATGAGAGGCAACTACTGCCTCTTTTAAATATGTACGAAGTTCATTTTGATCATATACAATTTGCATTGCACGCCCTCCCAATACATAGCTTGGGCGCACTACTAACGGGTAAGATAACTCCTGTGTTTTTTCAATGGCTTCTTCTTCACTCTCTACAAGACAACCTTTAGGTCTTGCAATCCCCAGTTGTCCCATCAAAGTATCAAAACGTTCTCTATCTTCCGCCATATCAATACTTTCATTAGAAGAACCAATAATGCGAATACCTCTTTTGGCCATCGGAGTAGCTAAATTAATTGCTGTTTGCCCGCCAAATTGACAAATAACCCCCTCCGGCTTTTCTTTATCAATAACTTCCATTACATCATCAATAGTTAACGGCTCAAAATAAAGAGCATCTGAAGTATCAAAATCAGTAGAAACCGTTTCCGGGTTATTATTAATAACAATTGCTTTATGCCCCATCTTACGTAAAGCCCAAGATGCATGTACAGAACAATAATCAAATTCTATTCCTTGCCCAATACGAATAGGTCCGGAACCGAAGACTACTACTGATTTCTCTCCTTGCGGTTGTACTTCATCTTCACTACCATATGTGGAATAGTAGTACGGAGTCTTAGATTCAAATTCAGCTGCACAAGTATCTACCATCTTAAAATCAGGGCGAATATTCCATTCTTTTCTTAAAGATTTAACTTCTTTTTCACTTACATCACCTAATTTTGCAATGACAGAATCAGGCATATGAATACGCTTAGCAAGTCGTAAAGTTTCTTCTGTAATTCCTTCTTTTATAATTCTCTTTTCAATATAAGTAATATTTTGCAACTTATAAATAAAGAAAAGATCAATTTTTGTAATACGATGAATTTCTTCCAGTTCAATGCCTCGACGAAGCGCTTCCATTACTACAAAAATACGTTCATTATCTACTCGATGTAATAAACAACGGATATCGTATAAAGATTGGTTATCCAATTTATCTAAATGTAAATATCCTTCTCCTACCTCTAAAGAACGAACTGCTTTAAGAAGTGCCCCTTCCAGAGTACGATCTAAAGCCATAACTTCGCCTGTTGCTTTCATTTGAGTACCGATTTGTCTATCTGCCAATGTAAATTTTTCAAAGGGCCATCTGGGGAACTTTGCTACTACATAGTCAATAGTAGGTTCAAAACAAGCTTTTGTATCTCCGGTTACTGCATTTGTAATTTCATCCAAAGTCATCCCCAAAGCTACTTTAGCTGCTACTTTTGCAATGGGATACCCTGTTGCTTTAGATGCTAATGCAGAAGAGCGACTTACTCTAGGATTTACTTCAATAACATAATACTTATTAGTTCTTGCATCTAAAGCATACTGTACATTGCATCCGCCTTCAATTTGTAAATATCGAATGATATCTATGGAAGCGGTACGAAGCATTTGAAATTGTCCATCTGTCAATGTCAAGGTAGGCGCTACTACAATAGAATCTCCGGTATGTACACCTACAGGATCTATATTTTCCATGCTACAAACAATAATACAGTTATCTGCACTATCACGCATAACCTCAAATTCTACTTCTTTCCAACCTGCGACACTACGTTCTACTAAAATCTGGTTAATAGGCGAAAGTTTAAGTCCTCGATTAGAAATTTCTTCCATCTCATACCTGTCATGAGCAATTCCTCCACCGGTACCTCCTAGCGTATATGCAGGGCGGATAATTACCGGATATCCTATAGAATCAGCAAATGCAATTGCCGGTTCTAATTCTTCAAAAATATCACTCTCCGGTACCGGCTGATTAATTCCTTTCATTGCATTCTTAAACAGCTCTCTATCTTCTGCGTGTTTAATTGCATGTAAAGAAGATCCTAAAAGCTTTACATTATATTTATCTAATACCCCCGCATCAGAAAGCTGTACCGCCATATTTAGTCCAACCTGTCCCCCTAAAGTGGCAAGCAATGCATCCGGTCTCTCTTTTTTTATAACTTCCGTAACAAACTGAAGCGTAATCGGTTCAATATACACGGCATCTGCAATATCAGAATCAGTCATAATAGTGGACGGATTACTGTTCACCAGCACCACTTTAATGCCCTCTTCTCTAAGAGAACGACAAGCTTGTGTACCTGCATAATCGAATTCAGCTGCCTGTCCAATTACAATTGGACCGGATCCAATGACGAGTACTTTCTTAGCATTATGTCTTATCATTTTCTGTTATCCTCCATCATTTTTGTGAATTCTTTAAACAAATATAAGTTGTCTGTTGGTCCCGGCGCTGCTTCCGGATGATATTGAATCGCTTGAATAGGTAATGTTTTGTGTTTAATACCTTCAATCGTTCCATCATTTACACTTCGTAAAATAACTTCTATGTCATTTGGAAGTCCCTCATCAGAGACTGCATATCCATGATTTTGACTCGTAATATATACACGCCCTGTTCTAAGATCTTTTACTGGATGATTAGAACCTCTATGACCAAAAGGTAACTTAAAAGTTTTAGCTCCTAAAACAATAGAAATTAGCTGAAGTCCCATGCAAATGCCAAATATCGGTTTCTTTCCAATAAGTTTTTTTACATTATCTATAATTTCCGGTACATCTTGTGGATTTCCAGGTCCGGGACTCATAAAAATGCCATCCGGATTAATTGCTAACAACTCTTCTGCTTTTGTAAAAGCAGGGAAAACATGTACTTGACAATCATTAGCTACTAACATTTCTAAAATACTTTTCTTTAAACCACAATCCAATAATGCTACTTTATATTTTCCTTGTCCATATACATAAGTTTTTTTGGTTGTTACTCTAGCAATCTGATCCGTATGCATTGATTTATTCAATAACTGTTTAATTTCCTCCTCTGTTCGATCCGCTCTTACAATGACACCTTTCATAACTCCATGACGTCTTAACTCACGTGTTACAGCTCGAGTATCTACGTTATATAAACAAGGAACTCTATACCTTTGAATAAAGTCTGTAATCTGCTCTTTACATTCCCAATTACTTGGATGTTCTGTAATTTGATCTACGACATAACCTGCTGCTACAGGATAAGCATTTTGCATAAAATCATCATTAGCACCATAGTTACCAATTAAAGGATAAGTAAGAGTTAATATTTGTCCTTCATAAGACGGGTCAGTAAAACACTCTTGGTATCCGGTCATTCCCGTATTGAAAACCAATTCACCGAAACCTTCTACATCTCCCAAGAGTGTTCCATAAAATTTCACTCCATTGGCAAGCACTAATACCCCGTTCATCTCAATACCTTTCCTTCCTTCATAACTATATTTCCATCTACCACAGTAAGTACTGCTTTCCCCTTTAACTTCATCCCTTCAAAAGGTGTAAATAATGTTTTTGTATATAAATCAGCACCATAAACATCCCACTCTACAGAAGGATTAATAACGGTAATATCTGCTGCCATTCCTTCCTCAAGAACTCCGCCTTCGACTTCAATTAATCGTGCAGGATTAACAGACATTAATTCCACAATACGATCTATTGATAATTTTCCTGTATGATACAGTCCGGTCAATACAGAAGCTAATGAAGTTTCTAAACCGGCAATTCCATTCGGAGCACAACAAAAAGGAACATCTTTTTCATCATTTGTATGTGGTGCGTGATCAGTAACAATGGCATCAATTGTCCCATCTAATACTCCTTCTATTAATGCTTGTCTATCTGCTTCTGTTCGAATAGGTGGTGCCATCTTAAAACGAGTATCATATTCTTTTAAATATTCATCAGTAAAAAAAAGATGTTGTGCAGTAACTTCGGTAGTTACTCGACTCCCTTTTTTCTTAGCTTCTCTTATAAGTTCTACCGCTTTACCGGAACTTACATGTGCAACATGCAAATGACAACCGGTTAAATCAGACAAAATAATATCTCTTGCAACAGCAAGAGCTTCCCCGGCAGCAGGTCTTCCGGTTACTCCCATTTGATATGACATAGTGCCTTCATTCATAAAACCTTGTTGACACATAGTCATGTCTTCCGCATGATCAATAATCATTTTGCCTAACATATCAGAATATTCCATAGCTCGACGCATAAAATCAGCACTTTCTACATAATGCCCATCATCTGAAAAAGCTACAACACCGGCACCTGCCAATCCTCCCATACCGGAAAGTTGCTGACCTTGAAGCCCTTTAGATATGGCTCCTATAACACTGACTTTTACAACTGCGGTATCCATAATTTTCTTTTGTACAGACTGTAAAATAGTCGCTGAATCAATAACCGGTGTTGTATTAGCCATAGTTGCTACATGAGTAATACCTCCTGCAGCAGCAGCTTGTGTACCTGTATGAATATCCTCTTTATTCGTTTGCCCAGGTTCTCTTAAATGCACATGCATATCAATCAATCCGGGAGTCACAAAACAGCCTGTAGCATCATACATTTCGGCATCAAGAACATCTGCTGTTCCACCAACAGAAATAATTTTCCCATTTTCAAACACTACATCTCCAACTTCATGTTGTTTTTTTACAGGATTTACAATAGTTCCATTCTTAATTATGAATTTCAAAGTCTTTCCCCTCCGCAAGAATCAAATAAAGCAATGCCATACGAACAGCTACTCCATGTTGCACTTCTTGTTGAATCCAAGAGCGATTATCATAAGCTAAATCTTGCGTAATTTCCACACCACGATTCATAGGTCCCGGATGCATTACAATAGCATGTGGTTTTGCCCAACCTAAACGGTCCTTATTCAAACCGAATAGAGCAGAATACTCTGCAAGAGAAGGAAAGAATCCGGCTGCCGCACGTTCCATTTGTATACGGAGTACATTAATTGCATCTGCTCCAGTCAATGCTTCTTCCATACTATTGGCAACGGTGCATCCTAAGGATTCCAATTCTTTCGGAACTAAGGTTTTAGGCCCATAAATATATACATCTGCACCCAATTTTGAAAATCCGACTATATCACTTCTTGCTACACGAGAATGTAATATATCTCCTAAAATAACATATTTCATTCCTTTAAAGGGAATACCGGCTTCCTGTATGGTAAATAAATCAAGTAAACCCTGTGTAGGATGTGCATGCGCACCGTCTCCTGCATTAATGACAGGAGGAACTTTAATCTTCGGACTTTCTGCTTTAGATGCAAAAATAGCAGCCCCTTCTGACGAATCACGAATAACCAATGCATCGACCCCCATAGCGGATAAAGTCAATACAGTGTCTCTTACGCTCTCACCCTTCGTCATTGAGCTGCCTGTTTTAGAAATATTAACAACATCAGCGCCTAAATATTTAGCCGCCAATTCAAAAGAACTACGAGTTCTTGTTGATGCTTCAAAAAATAATGTAGCAATCGATTTCCCTTTGAGTACTTCTAACTTCTTGTTTTGAGATACTACTATGTTTTTCATCTGTGTCGCCACTTGAAGAATCCTTTCAATTTCTGCTACTGAAAGATTTTCTAATGACAAAATGGATTTCCCTTGCAATGTCACGTCAATACCCCTCCTTGCTACACCTAAAAGACTTAAAGATATCTCAAATATTGTAAAGGATATGTTCCCTTTTTTCAAGTAACTAAATAAGATAATTTTATTAAAAGAATCTAACAAATACATAAAATAATGATTTACATAAATCTTTCATTTATTCTCACATCTATTACATAGATTTCTTTATACATGTATAGATTTAGAAATAGCTTGTAAAATTACATTTTTAAAAGAAGTCGGAATTTCATGTTTTCCAAGATGTAAACCAAGCGATCTTCCTATAATTACCCCTTTATGACCATACAACCAAGCAAAATAATAAAAACATAATTGTTTTTCAGCTCTAGGTGAAATATTTTCTAATTTTCGGGGATTATATTGTGACTTAGGAATACAAAGTTTTTGGCATGCTTTCTTTATTAAGGAAGATGATATATGCGTACTATTCGCCTCAACCTGCTGTATTACATCCAATAAAAGGTTCTGTTTCCTTTGTTCAATACAAGTTTTTACGATATCCATCTCATAACAAATATATTCTGTATAAAAAGATGTATCATCATGTTCTTCCATAACGTCTCTATCATAAAAGCATACTGTAGGAATATGAAAGCTGGATAACAAATGACTAATCTTAGAAATGGAATGTTCTCCACGTGCATTAATCAAACAAATACCATAATAATCAAAATTAAACCCTAATGTTTTAGCAAAATACGGAAAAGAGCCATACTCAGTTTCACCTTCTACAATCAGTGCACACTTAGCATACATAGCTTCCTTTACTTCAGGAAAATGCATAATCAAATGTTTTTCTATTTCACCATCAAATTTAAATCCGGCACCACAAGCGGCTTGTACATGATGTTCACTATCCCAGTGTAAGCGGATAATTTGTCGGTAATCATCTATCAGTGCATCTGTAGAATGTGTAACCACAAATAATTGTCCATTCAATCCATCAATTTGTAAAATACTTTTAATTAATTCAACAAAAAATGGTTCTTCATTGTTAAGAATTGATTTTAAAAACTCTAAAACAGCCCTTTGTAAATAAGGATGTAAATGCATTTCCGGATCATCAATACTCACCATCAGCGGTAATACTTTATATCCTTCTTTATCTTCAACAAGAGTCTCTTCAAATAAACTGTTTTTATGCTGTTTTCTACTAAATAATTCTCCAATTAATTGGCATCCAACTGCCATCATAAGTTGTAAAACAGGTAACTCTTCCTGTCTATTTCTTCCATATATCCTATCCAATACTTCTTGCGCCGCTTTATTAGAATCTATGGGAAGGCGAGTTTCCTCACCAATAGTCAGCAACCAATTTTGTACATGTACTCTAGCATGTTCACCTGATGATAAATATTGTTTAAATGCTTGATGTATCCTATTAAAATTCCTATCTTCCTGTATATTTTTTACAAGATTTTCTAATGAAAAATCAATATAAAACAAATTATGTATATACGAGAGAGGAATTGTCTCTTTTGTTTTGGCATCATAAAGAGTAGGTTCTACATCTGTTGGATATTGTTCCCATTGTATTTTTAATGTATTAGGTAATGAAAAATCTTCCATTGATAATTCTATAAAAATACAAATGGCTTTATGCAGATCTCTAAAATCATTATAATGGAATTTATCTCCGCTGGTTATGACCTTTAAGAGATTTAAAAAATTAGTTTTTCCTATATTATTATCACCGACAATAATATTCATTTGACTATCAAAAAGGAATATCACATCTTTAAACGTACGATAGTTCTCTATTTTTACTGATGATATATACATATCCATACTCCTTTCCAATTCTCATACTACTATTATAACAAAAAGCATGAGTCCTATTTGAAACTCATGCTTTTTCTATTTATTATTTTTTATCAAAAAATTCTTTTTCTGAATTCTGATTATTTAAAATTTCATTTAATGTTTTCATTGGACATTTAGGTCCGCACATTGTACAAGTTTTTTCTTCTTCCGGTAAGCTACTTTGTCTATATGCATTTGCTTTTTCCGGATCTAATGCCAAAGGGATCATTCTACTAAAATCGACATCCCTTCTTGCCCAACTCATTTGTTCATCCCAGACATGAGCATCTTTTACTTTTTTAGCTAAATCAGCTGCATGACAAGCAATTTTAGAGGAAATAATGCCTTCCCGTACATCACTTAAATCAGGTAATCTTAAATGTTCTGCCGGAGTCACATAACACAGAAAATCTGCACCGCAAGACGCTGATAAAGCCCCTCCAATAGCAGCAGTAATATGGTCATATCCGGGAGCCACATCCGTTACGATAGGTCCTAATACATATAAAGGCGCTCCATGACATAATTTTTTAGCAATTTCCACATTCATACGTATATCATGAATAGGCATATGTCCAGGTCCCTCCACCATAATTTGTACGCCTGCTTCACGAGCACGTAGTACCAGCTCTCCCAAAATAATCAATTCTGATATTTGTACCGCATCAGTAGAATCATGACCGCAACCACTGCGACATGCATCCCCTAAAGAAATCGTTACATCATAAGCTTTACAAATTTCCAATAAACGATCAAATTGTTCGTAAAAAGGATTTTCTTTTCCTTTAATATACATCCAAGCAAAAAGAATGGAGCCTCCACGTGATACAAGATTAGTAATGCGTTTATTGCGAAGAATATGACCGGCTACTTCTTGATTAATTCCTGCATGAATTGTCATAAAATCAACACCGTCTTTAGCATGTTGCTCAACTACGTCAAATAAATCATCCGCCGTCATATCTTTTAAAGCTTTTCCTAAAGCTCCATCCACATCATACATAGGAACTGTTCCAATAGCAGATGGACTGTTTTTTATAAGCCAATGCCTAAAATCTGCTGTTTTGCCATAGCAAGATAAATCCATAATTGCTTCTGCTTTAAGTTTCCAAGAAAGTTCTGCTTTTTCTTTTTCTAAAGAATAATCATAACAATCTTTAGAAACCCCTAAATTTACATTCATCTTTGTACGTAATCCGCTTCCAATCCCATAAGGATGAATAGACATATGATTTTTGTTACAAGGAATAACAATTGTTCCTTCTGCAACCCCTCTTCTAACAAATCCTTCCGTAACTTTTTCATCTAAAGCTACTTGTTTCATCTCTTTTGTAATAATACCCGATCGTGCTGATTCAAGTTGTGTCATTTATCTCTCCAAAATAAAAAAGCTTGCTAAAAGCAAGCCTAAAAACAATGTAAGACGTTGCTTCCTTCCGGCAGTATAAACTGTATCAAGTTCAAAGGGTCGGCATTTGCCTCTCAGTCGTTAAGACGCCCCCAGCAATCATAATTCTATATATTGTTATTTATTCTTCATACTTATCAAAATCAACCTCATTAAGAATTTCTTTTAACTTTATAAGTTCTTCTTTTGTTAGAGTAATTCCTTTAGTCATAGATTGATGCTCTTCATCCCAAGATCTTAAATCAAACTTCGGTGCACGACCATTCCAACTTGTATAAGTTAATTGTTTTTTCCAACCATTCGATCCTATTGATAAATCTCCCATTTCTTCCAAAATATCCAAGGTAATTGTTTTTGCCATAATTGATTTCACCTCACCATTATAATCTGTAAACATCTTTTAACTCATGCTAACACAAGAATATTATTAAAATCAAATATAATTATTATTGATTCCCATCACTTAATAAAAGAAGTTGTTAAGTAACTTACCCATGGTCTTTCACGAATCGGATTCTTGGAATGTCCTACAGCCAAGCCCGCAATGGGTACATATCCGGAAGATATATTTGCCAATTTTTTCCACGAATCATCCGCCAAAATAGTATGAATCATGCCAAAAATATAAACAGAACCTAATCCCAATTCGCTCGCTTTAAGATTCATAAAGCTAATGATAGCCCCTGCATCTTGTTGAACTAACCGTTCTATAGAATGTTCATTCGCACACAATAGTATAAAAGCAGGTGCTTTATATAGCGGATTCTTATCTGTCCCGGTCAGCTTTTGATAAGAAAAAATCATCGCATTAAGAACTGCCTCATTTGTAATTGTCATCAATGAATATCCTTGATAATTATGCATACCGATAGGTGCACGTGATGCAACATTCATAATCATAGTAAGCTCTTTTTCACTCACTTTTTCTTCTGTGAAACTACGAGTAGATTGTCTAAAAGCTAATACTTTTTCAAATTCCATTTAATTTTCACCTTTTGTTATAACAATTAAAATTATTTTGTTGCTTACTTTCTATGATGCGTACTATACATTCTTTATCTTTCAACGAAATATAAGTTCCTTCGATAGCCAATTCTACGATTCCCCCCTCTTGCTTCATACCAAGATAAATCAATTTCCAATCTTCAGAAAATCCGATAATTTGATCATAAGAAAGCGAGATATATTTATTTTCTATCATAGCGTAAACACCTTCTTTTGAAAAAGGAAGTTCCCAAAAAGGTACTGTAACTAAAAACATTTTCTCAGTTGCAATGATAACCGGTTGATGTATTCTATAAATTTGCCAAACAGAAAACAAGGTAATTATAATGCCAATAATATGTAATTTGTATTCGAAAAAATATAATAAAGAAGTAATAGCTAATAAAGTATATAAAAGTGACAAACTTACGACAAAAGACTGTGTACGTTTTGCCACACACTCTGCTCGCCCATGAATTTTTTCATTAAAAAATTCCATATGCATCACCTCTATAAATAATTATTTTACTCATCTATATTATGATATAAACAAAAAGTTTTTTCTATATCAATATTTTACACATATCTTCTTATTCTTCTTGAAAGAAATTATGATAAAATAAGATAATTATCTTTTAGGAGGAACGTATGCGTATTGGAATTACTGCGGAATGGAATCCTTTTCACAATGGTCATTTACAAATGATTCATAAAATACAAAAGCAATATCCGGATGCCTCTTTAATAGCTGCCATGAGCGGCTCTTTTGTTCAAAGAGGAGAACCCGCATTTTTTAATAAATGGATTCGTGCTGCTTGGGCTGTACAAGGAGGTATAGATGTTGTTGTAGAGCTTCCAGTATATGCTTCCTTACAAAGTGCAGATATTTTTTCTGAATTAGCCGTATTATTATTATCTTCGCTAAAATGCACACATATATCTTTTGGAGTAGAATCTGCTGAAGCAGATGAGTTGGAACAAGCTGCTATATGGACAACCCAAGATGATTATAAACATATTCTTCGAATATATTTAGATAAACATATTCCTTATGCCGAAGCCATGACACAAACATTAGCAACCAAATTCCCTCTATTGGCTGACAAAATAAAAAAACCTAATAATTTATTAGGTTTTCGCTATGCATGTGCTATAAAAAAACATCATTTAGGCCTTACACTGCTCCCCATTCCAAGAGAGGTAAACACGAACTGCTCTTCTACTTATATTCGTAAACAATTATACAATAAGGAAAACGCCTTAGCTATTCCGGATTTCATGAAAAAAGAGATTAATTTTTATATGAAAGAGGGGCAATTTACAGATATAAGTCGTTTTTATGATGCATGCCTACTTTGTTCTCGATTGACATCTCCTCAACAACTTACAAAATCTCAACTTTTCTCTGAAGGTCTTGAACATCGCTGGTTTAAAATGACAAGAACTTTTAATTATGAAACGGCTCTTCAAAATATAAAAAATAAACGTTATTTATATAGTCGATTAAAGAGAATCGCTGCTTCTTTGTTAATTTCACAAGGAATAGTACCCTCTCCATTTGCTACACCTATAACTTCTGCTTATGCCCGATTACTGTCGATGAAAAAATCTTCAGGATTTCTTCTACGAAATAGTAATATACCTATTATAGTAAGTGCTGCTCAAGCACAAAAAGAATTCCCTTCCCACTTACAGTTTTGGCTGGAGTTAGAAAACAGAGCAGAAGATCTTTTTTCTTATTGTCAAAAAAATGAAAAATATAGAGCCGCAAATAGAAATTATTATCAATCTCCTATTATTTTATAACATTTTTATAAATTCTTCCTTTACATTCTTAAAAGTAACATTTATTATAAATTAATAGTATATTCGTATAAAAAATGTATAAATCAACAATAACAGGTGAAGTTTATGAATTTTAATGGTCAAATAGGTATATTAATAGCATTTGCATTGTATATGGCAGTCATGATTGGTATCGGCATTTATTATTCAAGAAGACAAAAAAGTCTTTCTCAATATATATTAGGAGATAGAAATCTGGGGCCTTGGCTGACCTCACTAGGAGCGGAAGCTTCTGATATGAGTGGGTGGATGCTTATGGGACTCCCAGGATATGCTTATCTACATGGATTATCAGCTTTTTGGACAGCCTCCGGACTCATTCTCGGTACATGGCTTAATTGGGTACTTACTGCCAAAAGATTACGTACCTATACAGAAATTGCTGATAATAGTTTAACTATTCCGGATTATTTATCTAATAGATTTAAAGATAAAGAAAATATTTTACGGTTAATGTGTGCTATTTTTATTATTATTTTCTTTATCATTTATACGTCTTCCGGATTTGTAGCTGCCGGAAAATTATTTAATACTATTTTTGATATTCCTTATACTACCGCTTTACTAATTGGAACTTTTGTAGTTGTATTCTATACCTTTTTTGGTGGATTCGGTGCCGTTGCACTTACAGACTTTGTACAAGGAACGATGATGTTCTTTACCGTACTATATGTGCCTATTGCAGCAGCTATTGCCTTAGGAGGTCCCGCACCAACAATGCAGGCATTAGCCGGTGAAGGGGCTGATTTCTTCTCCCTTCTTCCTCCATCTTCCAGTAACCTCACAAATCTTATTATGTTTATTTCTTGTGCCGGATGGGGACTCGGATATTTTGGGCAACCACATATTCTGGTAAGATTCATGGCTATTAGCAATCCTAACGATTTGAAAAAATCAACTCATATTGCAATGGTATGGGTTCTAATCTCATTAATGGCTGCTATTGCAATGGGAATTATAGGTAAAGCATTTTTAACTCCTGCTCTTGAAAATGCCGATGCAGAACGTGTTTTCATTATTATGTCCAGTGCTTTATCAACCCCTTTCTTTACAGGTATCATTTGGTCCGCCATCTTAGCTGCTATTATGAGTACAGCATCCGCACAACTCCTAGTTACCGCCTCGGCTGTAGCCAGTGATTTATATCACCCGTTTATTCATAAAACAGCTTCTCAAAAAGAACTTCTCATGGTAAGTCGTATAACTGTACTTGCTGTAGCTTTAATTGCGATTTTCCTTGCTTCCGATCCTAACAGTTATATATTCCAAATCGTATCGTATGCATGGGCGGGATTTGGTGCCTGTTTCGGTCCTGCTATTCTACTATCTCTTTACTGGAAACGTATGACATTAAAGGGAGCTTATGCAGGAGTTCTTGTAGGAGGAATTACCGTACTTATCTGGAGACAATTCGCATGGTTCGATTTATATGAACTAGTTCCCGGCTTTTTCCTTTCTTTACTTGCCATTTTAATTGTCAGCTTAATAGATACTGAACCTGACGCCTCTATTCAAGCTCAATTTGAACAAATGGAATCTAAACTATAAACAGTAAAAGATTGTATGTATACATACAATCTTTTTTGATGCAACATTTCTTTTTATTCTCTATTTATCTATTATTTTCGCTTTTGCAACCCATCATGCATTTTGTTATAATATGGCGTAGTTATAAATTAGCTAATACAATTTGAATGTATTTATAAAGGAGAACCATTAATGATTATTGAACGTGAGATATATCTTACTGATCCTGCAGAAAAAGCTAAAGTTGTAGAATTCCTTAATGGATTTGGCTTAACTTTTACAGGCAATATTGAATATACTATGGGACTTTTTGCTGATGGCGAATTAGTGGGTACCGGTTCCCTTGGTGGGCGTGTTATGCGTGACATTGCTATTAAAGAATCTTTCCAACATAAAGGTCTTACTCATCGTATTATAAGAAATTTAAAATCTGAATCCGCACGAAGAGGAATTGTCGGAAACCAAATATTTACAAAACCGCAAAATGTACCGGTATTTGAACATATGGGATTTAAATGTGTTGCAGTTGCAGAACCTTATGCTGCATTACTCGAAAGCGGACAAGATACATTAGAAGAGTATTTATCTCGTATCCGTGCACTTCTCGGTTCCGGCGAAGGAAAAAACCGCGGTGCATTAGTTATGAACTGTAATCCATTTACATTGGGACATCGCTCTTTAGTAGAATATGCAATTAATAATTGTGATGAAGTTATTATTTTTGCTGTACAAGAAGACCGTTCTGTATTCCCTTTTGCTGATCGATTTACCTTAATTAAGCAAGGAGTACAAGATATGAAAGGTGTACAAGTAGTAAGTGGCGGTGAATATATTATCTCTAATGCTACATTCCCAACCTACTTCATCAAAGGAACAGAAGAGTTAAGTGCACAAACTACTTTAGATGCAACTATTTTTGCTACCCGCATTGCACCTGCACTCAATATCAGTGTACGTTTTGTCGGAGAAGAACCGACTGATAAAACTACATTAGCTTATAACCAAGCAATGAAAGAAGTATTCAGTAATAACGGTATTGAGCTTAAAGTCATCCCACGTGTACAAAAAGGTGAGCAAATCATCAGTGCTTCTGCAGTACGCCGAGCACTTGCTTCCAATGACATGGAAACAATACGTCGTATGGTTCCTAAAACGACACTTACTTACTTTTCCAGTGAAGCCGGTAAAAATGTTATTGAACGTATTAAATTAGAAGATAAAATTAAAAAGTTACAAGAACAAGAAGCGCAAGTAGTTACTAAATCTATAGAAAAACAAAAAAAGACCAAATAAAAAACTAAAAAGATGTCCATAATATGGACATCTTTTTTAATAAGTAAATTTATACGAATCAAATAAAAACCGAATTCCAACAATAGTTAGAATTCGGCTTTAATTGTTAAATTAGTCTGCGCTAAACGGAAGCAAAGCAATTGCTCTAGCTCTCTTAATAGCTAAATTAATCTTACGCTGATATTTTGCGCTTACCCCCGTTACGCGACGTGGTAAAATCTTGCCTCTTTCAGAGATGAAATTGCGTAAAGTTGCAACATCTTTATAATCAAGATTTTCCATTTCTTCAACACGATAGACCTTTCTTCTTGGTCTTCTTGTCTTTTCTCTTCTTATCATGATTCATATCCTCCAATATCATGTATCAGAATGGAATCTGTTCATCCGGACTGGATGGTCCAAACTGATCGAAATTGCCTCTTGTTTGACCGGAATCACTACTTGCAAAACCTGCAGCTACAGAATGATTTTCAGATGTAGATCTCAAAGGAATTGCAATTGTATTAGCAACCACTTCAGTTACATAACGTCTTGAACCATCTTGTGCTTCATAGCTTCTTGTAGAGTAACGACCTTCTACAAATACACGTGTTCCTTTTTTTAATTGATTTCCTACGGATTCTGCTAAACCGCCCCAAGCAACAATATTAATAAAATCAGTTAATTCTTTTACTTCTCCTTGAGGAGTTGTATATGCACGATTTACTGCAATACTAAAAGAAGCAACTGCACGACCTGTTTTAGTTGCACGAATCTGTGGATCTCTAGTCAAATTTCCCATTACTTGCACTGAATTCATAGCGACACCTGCTTAATCTTCCAGTTTAATAATAATGTGACGAATAATTTCTTCACGAATCTTAATGATACGATCAAGTTCGGTAATCTGAGCCGGGTCAGCCTGGAAGTTCACCACCACATAGTAGCCTTCACGCTGTTTCTTAACTTCATAAGCTAAGGTACGCTTTCCCCATTCATCTACCTTATCAACAGTGCCACCAATTCTCTTAACGGTGTCCTGCACCAATTGAACTGCTGCTTTAATTTTTTCTTCATCAGCAACATTAACAATAAACATGAGTTCGTACTTATTCATACTATATCCTCCTTTCCGGACCTATGTCCCCTACCTCGCAGGGGCCAGGAAGTTGCTTGTTATAACAAGCTTTTATATTATACACGAATATTTTTTATTTTTCAATAAATTTATAATTTTTTCTTATTTTTAATACAAAAATACAAAATTAAGAAATAAAAATGAATATGATATAGACTTTATGTTAAATTGATTATGTACAATTCCTATATCTTTATGATAGAATATTAAAAATATTTTAGAGCCTGCACCGGCTTTTGTTTTATTTTAAGGAGACTAGAATGGCAATCTACATTAATGAACCTGCTCATACATTTAACGAATATCTTCTAATTCCGGGTTACACTCCTACCTCATGTGTTCCGGATAAAGTATCATTAAAAACTCCGCTGGTAAAATTTAAAAAAGGTGAAGAGCCGGAAATTAGTTTAAATATTCCAATGGTATCTGCCATTATGCAAGCTGTATCCGGAGAAGAAATGGCTATTGAATTAGCCAAAAATGGTGGTATTTCTTTTATTTATGGTTCTCAAACGGCAGAAGATGAAGCAGCTATGATTGCTAAAGTAAAAGCTAAAAAGGCAGGCTTTGTTTTTAGTGATTCCAATCTTTCCCCGGAAAATACGTTGGCAGATATTTTAGCATTAAAAGCTAAAACAGGACATTCTACAGTAGCTATTACAGAAGATGGTACATCTAATGGCAAATTGGTTGGTATTGTATCCAGCCGTGATTATCGAGTAAGCCGCATGAATCCTAATGAAAAAATCGCAAATTTTATGACTCCTTTAGCTAAATTAATTACAGCTAAGTATGGAATTACACTTTCGGAAGCTAACGATATCATCTGGGAAAACAAATTGAATTCTCTCCCGGTGGTGCATGAAGATGGAAAACTATATGCTTTTGTATTCCGCAAAGATTATGACTCTCATAAAGAAAATCCTAACGAATTATTAGATGATCAGAAACGTTTCATCGTTGGTGCCGGAATTAATTCCAGAGATTATGCAGAACGTGTTCCAAAACTAGTAGACGCAGGTGCCGATGTACTCTGTATTGATTCTTCTGAAGGGTATTCTGAATGGCAAAAAATTACCATTGAATGGATTCGTAAACACTATGGCGATAAAGTAAAAGTAGGTGCAGGCAATGTAGTCGACCGTGAAGGATTCCTCTTCCTTGCAAAAGCCGGTGCAGATTTTATTAAAGTAGGTATTGGCGGAGGCTCTATTTGTATCACTCGTGAAACAAAAGGTATCGGCCGTGGCCAAGCCACTGCATTAATTGAAGTATGCCAAGCAAGAGATGAGTACTATGAAGAAACCGGAATCTATGTTCCTGTTTGCTCTGATGGCGGTATCGTATATGACCATCACATTACTCTTGCATTAGCTATGGGTGCAGACTTCGTTATGCTTGGACGTTATTTTGCACGATTTGATGAAAGCCCAACCCCAAAGAGAACTATCAACGGTTCTATCGTAAAAGAATATTGGGGAGAAGGGTCCAATCGTGCCCGAAACTGGGCAAGATATGATTTGGGTGTGGGTGAACAAAAACTTCATTTTGAAGAAGGTGTAGATTCTTATGTTCCTTACGCAGGCCCATTGAAGGAAAATGTAGACAAAACAATTGCTAAAATAAAAGCAACTATGTGTAATTGTGGCGCAATAACGATTCCTGAATTACAGGATAAAGCCAAACTTACATTAGTATCCGCTACTTCTATTGTTGAAGGTGGAGCGCATGACGTAATCAGAAAAGAAAAAGACGGTTCTGATCGTTAATTCTAAAAAATAAAAACCTCGTTGTAGTAGAAACAACGAGGTTTTTTCTCATTATAAAAACGCCGAAAAGTATTTTCGGCGTTTATTTTTGGAGCCGACAACAGGATTTGAACCTGCGACCTACGCATTACGAATGCGCCGCTCTACCAACTGAGCTATATCGGCATTAACAAATGCTATTTTACTTAATAACATATTATTTGTCAATTTTATATTTTTTATCTAAACTTTTAGGAGTCTTAGAAATCATAAATCCGGTTGCTTGCTGATTTGCCATAATAACCATATCCGTAATTTGTACCCGTCGTGGTCTTTCCAGTATAAAAACAATAGTTTCCGCTATATCTTCCGCTTGTAACGCTTCTATTCCTTCATAAACTGCTTGTGCTCTTTTTATATCACCATGAAAACGTACTTCACTAAATGGCGTTTGTACAATCCCCGGTTGAATAGTCGTTACTTTAATATCACTATCTATCACATCAATACGAATACCATCACTAAAAGTTTTTACTGCCGCTTTGGTCGCACAATAAACTGCTGCACCTTTATATGCATATAAACCTGCAGTAGAACCTAAATTAATGATATGCCCTGTATTCCGCTTTACCATATGAGATAAAAAAGCATGTGTAACCATAAATAGACCTTTGATATTTGTATCTATCATTTCCATAATATCATTTATATGAGTTTCATTATAAGGTTCCAACCCTCTTGCTAATCCCGCATTATTAATTAATACATCAGGAACGCCCAACTCATTTAATATATCACAAGTAACTGATTGTATCTCTTTTATATTACATACATTCAACGCATAGATAAAAACTTTTGCTTTATATTTCATTTGAAATTCTTGTTTAATTTCTTTTAATCTATGTTCATTGCGTGCAAGCAAGATGAGCGTAGCTCCCTTAATAGCTAATGCTTTAGCAGTTGCATATCCAATTCCACTGGTGGCTCCTGTAATTAATATCATTTTTCTCATTATAAAAAACTCCTTTATCTATAACTTGCTTTATGCTTTTCCATGTCTATATAATTATATGCAAATATTGTTATTCATGCCAAGAAAGGACTTTGTATGAAGTTATTAGATACATTTCTTTTTATATGTATACCTGTATCTATGATACTAACAGGATGTCATTCATCCAACTCCATCTCTACACCATCACCTATCGAATATCCCATATCAACCTCTTCTATAAGTAAGAGCAATGAAGCTGCTACAGCATATGCAAATGGAGATAATTCTAAAGCCATTAGTTTATGTAATGATGCCTTAAAAGAAGATTCTCATAATTATAAAGCGTTATCCCTAAAAGGAATTGCTCTTTCTATGCAGGGCGATCCTATACAAGGCGAATCACTTATTTTACAAGCATTAGAAATAAATAAAAATTATACCCCTGCTTATTATGATTTGGCAATTGCATTAAAGTTACAACATAAATATGAAAAATCTACAGAAGCATTTCTTAGAGTTATTGAATCAGATACAACTAATACCTGGTCTTATTATGGTATTGCCACTAATTATTCTGAGCTCCGTGATAAGAAAAACACACTCCTCTACCTTGACAAAGCTATTACCTATGGAGGTGAACCTGTTCAAAATATAGCTTCTACACAAGACCATTTTTTATGGTTACATGGAGATTTAGATTTTGACAAGAGAATTTCCCCTAAATAATTATTTTAAATCAAATCATAAACAATAAAAGAGATACATATGTATCTCTTTTATTGTTCTGCACTAGAGGCTAATTGTTCCCACTTTTTATATAAATTATCAAGTTTCTGTTTCGTATCTGTATAGAATTCCATAATTGTTTCATATTGTTCAGGAGTTTGATTCATTTCTATAGTATACATTTTTAAGGTTGTTTCTAATCTTTGAATTTCCATTTCAATTTTTTCTAACTTTTCCTGCATATTAGCTGTAAAAGTTGATATTCTTAACGATTTACTTTTTGCATGTTCTTTTGTAGTTACTACTCCTACTTTGTGTATGTGATTTTTTATGTTTTTACCGGACAGCTCCGCTGCTTTATCACGTTCATACTCTTCCATATTTTTCTTTTTCTCTTTATAGTAAGAGTAATTTCCCAAGTACTCTGTCAATGCCCCATTTTCCAGCTCTAAAATACGAGTTGCCACCTTATCTAAAAAATATCGGTCATGCGATACGAAAAGTATAGTTCCTCCAAAAGCTAAAAGTGCTTTTTCCATAACTTCTCGAGTCATAATATCTAAATGATTAGTAGGTTCATCAAGAATTAAAAAGTTTGGTCTATCTAAAAACAGCATTAATAAAGTAAGCCTTGCTTTTTCTCCTCCGGATAACATCGACACAGACTTAAAAACTTCATCTCCTTGAAATAAAAACATTCCTAAGATATTTCTAGCAGCTGCTTCTCCATAATTAAAAGTGTTTTCAACTTGCTCTAACACTGTATAATGAGGACATAAACGATTTAACTCTTGTGAATAATATCCCAGCTTAACTCTGTTACCTACGCGAATATGTCCATCGCGAAATGTTTCTTCTCCTATAATTAATTTAAGCAGAGTAGATTTCCCCACTCCATTGGAACCAATAATACCAACGGTTTCTCCTTTTCTGATTTGCATATATAAATTATTAAAAATAGTATGCTGTTCATAAGAAAAGGTAAGATTCAAAATATCTAGTACTTTATCTGCACAATCTTCCGGTTTCTCAAAATTAAAACGTAAAGAGTCTATATGAAACGGTTTCTCTATTCGTTCTAAACGGTCTAATTGAGACTGCCGTCCTCTTGCCTGCTTAGCTTTTATTCCCGCCTTATATCTTCTAATGTATTCTTCTGTTTCTTGTATATGTTCTTGCTGTTTTATATATGCACGTTCTTGTGCTTCTATTTTTTGTGACTTTACTTTTAAAAATTGTGAATAATTCCCTCGATAAGAATATGCTTGGTGGTTTTCTAAATCAATAATTCCTGTTGCTGTCGCATCTAAAAAATAACGATCGTGAGATACCATTAAAATACCTCCACGATATGATTTTAGATATTCCTCTAGCCACTCAAGCATAGACATGTCTAAATGATTGGTAGGTTCATCAAGAAATAAGAAGTCCGGATGTCTTACAAAAGCTGCTGCTAAATTAATTCTTACTTTTTGACCTCCCGAAAATCCATGAATATCTCTATCCCAATCTTTAGAGGAGAATCCCAATCCTGTAAGAATTTTTCTAGTAGTAGACTCATAATCATATCCACCAAGAAACTCAAATCGTTCTTCCATACGACCATAAGTTTCTATAAGTGTTTCATTTAACTGATTAGCAGCTAACTCTTTAGACATTTCTTCTAATTTTTCTTTATAATAAAGAACATCTTTCCATGCCAATTCCATTTCTTCCCTAATAGATTGACTGGTATATTTAAAGTCTTGTCGAAGATAACCGATAGTACTTCCACTACTTAGAAAAATACTCCCTTTATCATATTCTTCCTGTCCCATAAGACAACGAAGAAGAGTTGTTTTACCTGCACCATTAGCACCAACTAACCCAACTCGCTCTCCATTACGCACTTCAAAGGATACATCTTTAAAAACTGTATTTACACCAAATGATTTAGCTAATCCACTTACTTTGAGCACTGCCATTGATTATTCCTACTCTTTATTTTAATACTTCAGCTGTAATAGCTATAATAATTTCTGATTCTTCTACATGTCTATTATTACTTTGAAATAACTTGCCTAATATAGGAATATCTCCCAGTATTGGTACCTTTTGTCTTGTTTGATTATCTTGTTTATCTATTAATCCACCAATAATAATACACTCCCCTGATTTCACTCTTACCATGGTCTGCGCTTTTCTCGTGACAATTCGATATGCTTTCATTTCATGCTCCAAATAAGGGGTAGATACTTCTGCCTCTATTTTAGCGGTAATTTCATCCTGTTTACTGATTATGGGAGTATAAGAAAGACTGATTCCGGCTTCTTTATATTCAATAGTTGTAGTATTTACTCCATTTTCTATATGTTCTACTAAAACAGGAATTTCACTACCAATGAGTATTTTAGCTTTTCGTCCATTCAAAGTTACTACATTAGGTTTAGCAAGTATTTTGGCTTTCCCTTCAGTAATAAGAGCATGTAGCTTAGCTCGAAATAAAAAAGTATAAGGATTTCCGTTAACGGAATGCCCGTAAGAAATGCCTCCGTAACCTTCAGGAACTGACTTTTCTTTGCCTTTACTATCATTAGAAGAAATACTCCCTGTTAGACTCTTAAAATCCCAAGTAATCCCTAATTCTTTTGCATCTGATTTATTAATTGCTAAAACTTCCGCTTCTACTTTTGTTTGTTTTTCCGGTTTATCCATCCAGTACCGGAATCAATTGTTCTATACATATAAGTTCAGAAGGAGTCCCTTTTACAATAACTGTATTAGTCCCCATATGTGCAGAAATACAGCCATCCCCCATAATAGATTTAAGATTTTCCGCTATCTCTTCTGCATTCATATAAGATAAAGGATAAAATCTAACTTCTCTATCCTGCTTATCCAGTACATCTTTACCTAATATAAGCAACGAATTCCCCTGTTTTCGTGCAACTAATCCCTGAGAGGTTACGATGTTATATATAGCACTTTCAGGTGTTATATTGTCAAAATCTGCAGTTATTGTTCCTGAAATTTGTTCGGATATAATTACATCTTGTCCAACCATTTGTGCAAGTGTCTGTAAAACTGTCTTCACGGAAGCTTTTGATACATGCAAATGAACATTCCTATCCGTATCGCAAGAAATCTTAGATACGGTATGTGCAGAACAAAACGTAATACTAAAAAAATTAATCAATAATAATAAAATACAAATTTTATACTTTATTATAAACTGCATTCTATTTCTTTTTCCCCTATTTGCAATCGTACAGATTTGCTTTGAATTTTTATGATAACCCATTCCCCTATATGTTCCCCTTCTTTACCTGTCTGAATTTCTTTGCCAGTACGAAAAATTGCTTTTGCTTCGCTACCAACCGAAATAACCCCTATTAATTGTGGATATATCTGCACTGTTTCCATTTCTATTTCTGAAGAAGATAGCGGTATTTCTTTACCTAAATTTTGAATAGAATTATTCATACAATCCTCTGCATGAAAAGGATCTACTATCGGTGATGCGCGCAAATAAAGAGCAGCATCGTATCTTTTTATAGCGCTCGATATTTTTTTATTTCTATCCGATTTATTTGCTAATTCTTCAATACTTAAGTCCGTTGATGACTCTGAATTTACTACATCCTCCGATACTGTTTGATAAACTCCCCATCCTATCAAACATAAGATACCTATCCCCATAGTCATCCATTTCTCTAATTTATTCATATTGATTAATCACTTACATACCCCTTTAAACAAGATTTCATAATCTCTTTACTTCTGATTAGTGAATCCCCCTCTTCAGAAGTATTCATTAAAATATATTCTTCTAAAAGATTGATAAACGTGGAAAAAGAACCAGCTCCCCTGCAGGTCCTTTTCCGGTATTTCTTATATGAGTGATTTCTTTAATTGTTTCCCTATCTGTTAAAAGTCTGTAGTTATACATCCCATACTTTTCATAAAGGTATTTGACCGTAAATTCGGAATGCTAAACTTCATTAACATATAAACCGTAATTCTACTTTATCTTTTAAAAAGTAAAGTCTTTGGGCTGAATATATAATCTTACGGCTCTCTCTTTCTGACGATATTGAATCCAACCATAGAATGAATGTAAATCTCTATAATAAGTATAATCAAGATGCTCTAATTTATGATTACTTGTTCCGTAAGTATAAGCAACACTAAAAGCATCTCTTGGCGTAATCTGTACTTTAGCACCAAATGTTAAAGGTTTCTTTATATCATAGGTATCAAAAGTATAAGGTGTTTCCCCTTGTAATCTATTATTTGTATACCCAATCCAACCCGTAAACCACTTGATACCGCCGGTAAGATCAATGGAATAATAAGCGTTACTACGAATTGCATGATTATATGCATAATAATCTTTAATATAACCAATACGCCAATTTAAATGGAGATGAGGTCCTAATTCTATAGGATCATGTGCTAAGTATACTTCCCACATTTTATGAGCACCTGTTATATGCCCCTCTTCCCAACGTCCTACTTCGCCACCAGCACCTACATAAAGTTTTGTCTTGGGAATATAAAATTTCCTTGAATCAAAAGAAAAAGAAGGAGATTTTTTTATCCAGACATGCCTATCATTAACTACACTTTCTTCTTTTACATAGTGTAACCGAAACGTTCCCGGGTGAGTTTCCCATCTAAACCCGATATCAGGCTTAAACCCGGACTTACTATAATAAGCAAATTTACTATTAAAAGACAATCCTGACTTTATACTTCCTATTGGAATATTAATACTATTTTTAAATCCTACCCCATTATCACTATCATATACAGGAGTTGGAATTAAAGTCCAAAGACCGATGGAGTCACTTTGAACCAAAGAACCTGTATATTTTGAAAGTGAGATAACACGAGTATTCTTCAAATATAGTCCGATATCATAAGCGGTATAATGATCATTGGGATATATTTCAATGCGCTCTGCTTCTATACGATAATCAGGAACCTTTGCTAATGCATGTTTTGTCGTAAGATAGGCATGATTAATCACCATCTTATTTTCATTACGGTTATAATCTCCTGAATCTCCCGCAAAATAATAGAGTCCCTGTTCCCAGCCACGCATCTTTTCAAAATGACCAATGGTAGTTACACCATCATAAGTAGCACTATCTGCTTTTACATGATTAGTCGGAGTAGTATATACCACTTCTCCCGGAATAATTATCTTTTTTGAAATAGTATTCCCATATACATAATCTGTAGCAAAACTATCAGTCACATGCTTTACATCTACATCACCCGAAGCACTTATGTCACCACTTACATTAGAATACTTCATATGATCTGCCATAACATACAAAGGACTCTCTTTAGTAATATGAGGTGTTGGTTTCTTTTCTATTTGTTTTACATACTCATCATATTCAGTAGGAGAATAAACCAATACCCCTTTAATAGAAGATACACGAAAGTCTTTCCAATCAATAGTATCTTTCTTCAAAAAAGGATTATCGTATTGTAAGTCTATTGTTTCCGATAAAAAATAAGATTTACTCTTCTTTTCTGTATATATTCCGGGTAAACTTACAGGCTCTTCCAATGCACGATTTTCTGTATATGCAGCTACCAATGTAGTCATTCCGGTACACAAAGAAACTGCAGCAAAGATAGAAAAAATTCTCTTTGTTTTATTCATTTCTCACAATAACCACAGATGCTGTATCATCATCTGATGTTGAGGTTTCCTCCATGGAATCATTTTTTACATCTTTAACTATATTATTTTTTGGTTCATCAACAGAAGAATTATCCTCTTTTATATCTTTTTCAGTATCATCTATTGTTTTAGATACCACAGGAGCAATCGTAATATCAACATCAAGAGGCGCACCGGGTTTCATTTCCATCCCCTTAGTAACTACATCTTCCCGAGTTTGGATATACAATTCAGTTCCTGCCGGCATTTCTACATCTTTACCTTTAACAAATAAACCGCCAACAAGACCAATCGGTCCCAATGCTAATGCACCTATAGCTGAAGCGCCTATGGCAGCAGCCTGCATTTTTAATTTTTCTTTTGCTTCCGGTCCTAAAACAGTTGGAATCGCTTCTTCATCAATTGAAAATACTTGATCAAAAGAAATATCCACAAATCCACTGCGCCCAAAGAATTTCGGTCTTGTTACTTTAGTAACTACACCGGATCCTTGTGCTCCACGAGGAAGAACTAATACATTATCTACTAATACATCTTCCTCTACAGTAAAATGTACAGGATCTCCTACACGATTTATCTTACTGCTAATATCTTCATTAAGAGAGATTTTAAATACGGTCTTTTCAGGTAATGTCACTGTTGTTAATTCATAATGATTATCTCCATAAACAGCTTTTTCAAGTGCATTGATTCTCTGAATTAATCCGCCGTTATTTTGTTTTTTACCTAACACCATTACATCTAAATCATCTAATCGTTCTGTTAAAGCCGCCTGCTTAATTTGATCTGTTAAATAATATTCAAGTGCATTCACACGAGTATCTACAGAAGGATTCTCATCATTTTCACTTCTAATAACTTCTGCATATAAATATTCTACACGAGAATCTAGCCCTTCTGTAGTATCCTTTTCAGACGTAGTTCCACAAACAGATTTGTCTAAGTTTCTTATTCTCTGTATAAAAGAGCCGCTTTGTACATTACCATATACTACTTCATCTAAGCGATCCACTCGATCCGTTAATGTCATCGGTTCTGCTGCCATAGCCGGAAAAACCAAAGCTAATGCAATACTTGTTGCTAAAACTACTTTTTTCATTTAGCATCCCCCATTAAATTCTAACATCAATATTGGCAGAAACACCTACCCCTTGTACACGAGAAAAAGAGGTTGGATTAACACTATCCATCGGAACGAGTCCATTAATACGGAATAAGGAATCATTCCATGTAATCTGAAGTTGTCCTACCGCTTTTACTTTTTCAACCTGTTCTGCCTCACCTATAACTTGTGCTGCACCGATATACTGTCTTCCTCCCAAACTTACAATAGGTACTACTTTAGTTGCATAATTAGTACCTGCCCCTTCTTTCATCATAACGGAATTAATCGTGCTATTTAATTGTTCCCCATACTGAGACACTAACCAACTAATACCGCCTACTTTAGCAACACCGCCTAAAAAACTGCCTAAATTAAAAGCAGATACTGTATTAAAAGCTCCAACAGTCAACATGCCGGCAGCTAAACATCCAACTGCCATTCTCTTTATATTCATTTTCATAACAATTACCTCCTTACATAATAATGTATATAATAAGTATTATATACAATTATACGTAAACCTATGGTTTATTTCAATTTATTTCATCACATCCTGCTACCATAAAATATTTTTATAAAAACAAGATGTAATATCTAATTCTAAAGTTTATGATTACTACTAATCTAATCATCTTTGCATTTTATACTTTACAAGAACTGAATAATGTGTTATCTTTCAATAAGGCAATTAATGAATTTTTATTACTGATTGCTAACTACCTTTCTTATGTCGTGATAACTAAAAAATAGCAATTTGATTTCTTTTTTATTTCATTTATTTTTATTGACATAAAAAAAATCTCCTGTTATAATTTATTACGTTGTCGGGGCATAGCGCAGTTTGGTAGCGCACTTGGTTCGGGACCAAGGGGTCGCAGGTTCAAATCCTGCTGCTCCGACCAAATATGCGGGTGTAGCTCAATGGTAGAGCGCCAGCCTTCCAAGCTGGTTACGAGGGTTCGATTCCCTTCACCCGCTCCATATTAAAAGAACTTTACTCATGTAAAGTTCTTTTTTTTTTGCCATAAAACTTCAAATATATTTTTTAGGAGCTTTTAGTTTATTATAAAGTGTTAATGAGCTCAACTACTTTATGAGCATGTTCTTTACTTCTATTCACTATATCTTCCAACAACTTTGGATCATTTCTAGATGCATAGGAAACTTTATCCGTATACACATAACCAACATACTCCATTTGACAAAGCTTACATGTAGATATAATCGCCGACAAGTATTCTTCTATTTCAAATCCCATTGCCACGTCATGCTGATACATCTCTTTGGGTGCTCCTGTAGTTAAAGAAATAATAAGCTTTTTACCTTTTAACTTATCCCCCGTAGAGCCATGTGACCACCCATGTTGAAATGTTTCTTCCATCCATCGAGCTAATAACGACGGCATGGAATACCAAAACACAGGAAATTGAAAGACAAGGATATCCGCTTTTTCTAACTTCTGCTATTCCTTCTTTATATCAATCTGAAAATCAGAATATAAGCAATCCAAATAATCAATTTCCGCATGAGGTATCATTTTATGCAATTCTTCTAAAATAGTTTTATTGGCTACAGAGTTTTTTAAATCGGTATGACCTGATATAATCATTACATTTTTCATAGAGAATTCCTTTCTTAGTAAAACTATTTACTTTTTATTCTCATTATACATCGATATCTATTTATTAACAATAATAAAAAGAAGTAGAATATTCTACTTCTTTTTATTTAAATTTATTTAGACGCTAACTCTTGTACCATTTGCATTAATTTTTCAATCTTAGCATCCTGTTCACTAAGTTTCGCATTCTGTTCATTTACAGTACTACGCAATGCTTGGTTATCAGAAGTTAAATGATCAATTTCCTTCTGCATTATATAAACGGAAGAAAGTGGTCCTGTTCTATAACGTTCTGCTACTTCACGTTCTTTATCAGAACTTCCTACCTTGACGGTTACACCTGCATTTACCATCATATGGCTCTTTCCTCCATAGGATACGCCGGCATGCATCATGGTTGATTCATTATTGTAATGTGCCACACCTAATGCAATAGCATTGGATCCACGATAGTTACCGTAGCCTGCCATAATTTGTGTCGGTTCATACGGATCATAAGTTAACGGTTTTAATGCACTTAATGCCGCTCCCATAGCTCCTACACGATTAACATCACGTCCCAATTCATTAAATTGGTTATTGATATTGGTAATACTATCCGCATTCTTCTTCACTTGACCATCAAGAATCATCAAGTTATCTGCTGCAGAATTGTCTTTCTTAATATAGTTTCCATCGGTTGTAATGCGAGTTTCGTTATATACAGTTCCTCCGGTTACAATTCCTTTATTATCCTTTTCTACTACGCCATCGGTCTTCACATGAATAGTATATTTAGAGCTTCCATCCTGTTGCTTTTCTTCATCGATTTTGATGTGGTCGCCTTCTGCTACTGTATTTCTTGTATCTACTGCCGCTGCTAAAGCAGATAAATTTACACTGCCTTTTACTTCATGTCCTGCGGTATCTTTTACACTCATAGACAAAGTATTTCCTGCTAAAGACAATGCATTATTGCTGTTCACCAAGGTATCGTTTCCATCTCCGGTTGCATTAGCCATTGCTTTCTTGAGCTGCGCTACATTGACTGCATCTGTATCTTTCGTACCTGCTGCCACACCGGTAATCTGACGAGTTACATTATGTTCTGCATCTCCCACTGCTACAGCAGCTGCTGTAGATTTCCAAGTAGAAGAAGTATCGGTAGATGCCGCTTTAGTTTCCGGATTATATCCGGCTACACCTTTATCTGTATTAGAAACAGATTTTGCCCCTAAAGCTACTCCACCTTCTTTAGTTACATTCGCTTTACTACCAATAACTACTGCCTTAGATACATTAGTTTCAATCACGTTACCTTCTTCACCGGATCCAAGAATTACGCTGTCGTGTGCTCCTTTTAAACGACGTAAATCACCCAAAAGTACCGCAGAGGTTGTATTTTCCACTTCATTTCTGGATCCGATAATAGACGTGCGGTTTACATTGGTAGCTGTATTCTTATAACCGGTAAGCAAATTATAGGCACTGACCTTTCCGGAAGAACCTTTAATAGTGTTGTTTACACCGATAATAGACGTTGCATGTGTCCAATCTGCTGTATTACCACCACCAAATGCCATGGTAGAACCCCCACCATCTGATGACTTTACACTACTTTTCAATTGTTCTGCAAACTCTTTGGCTGATGCTCCTCCACCGGAAAAAGGATTAATTCCATTAACTATACCAATGGAATTGGTTACTTCATTGCCTGCACCAAAAATAAGTGTGCCATTTGAATTAGCTGTTCTATTCGCTAGACCGATAACACTGCTCGCTATACCTGAATGAGCAGAAGAAGAACTATTTGATTCAATACTATTAAGAGAACCATAAATAGTGGCTCCCATATTTTGGGTAACATAAGAAGACCAATTACCGCCATTATATTTTCCGGAAATAATAGAGTATGTCCCTGTTACAGAAGAAAAAGCTCCTTGATTATAACTATTAGCACCAATAGTAGTAGCGTTGATATTCACGTTTCTTGACTTAACTTTCTGTACATCGGATCCATCAACTTCTACATCGCCTAATTTTCCTACATATTTATGATCACCAATCATTGTGCTACCGGAACGTGCATAAGCATTCTGCCCAATAGCAATACTGCTAGCCCATTTTTTCTCATCTGACTGCCCAAATTTAAAAAACTTTTCCTGGTTACCATACATATTTTCTACAAAAGCATTTTTACCAATGGCAATACTACCTTCTTGCATAACATAATCATCTATTTGAGCATGGTCACCAATAGCAATAGCACCATTAGTAGCTGCATTATTTCTTAAGCTTATGCCATTCCCCATCTTTATATTTTGGTTACCCGGTTCCACAAAAGTAGTTACACCGTCAATCGCAGCATCAGCGATATATCCACTCATCATAAGAGGCATTCCTACAACTATCGCTAAAGCAATTTTCATCGACTGTACCGATGTATTTTTTGTGTGACTTTTTACTAATTCAGAAACCACTACATAACTGTTTTTCACTTTACTCCAAACAATTTTATGTATACAATTCATAACATACTCCTTTTATTTTTGTTAAATTAAATACTATTTTGAATATTTTTTATTTTATACTACAAATAGATGCCACTCAATATAGAACTTATTTATAATATGTATTTATTTTTCTTATAACTATCTATTTTACTCATGTATATAATAAAAAAGAGATGAGATTTACTCCTATCTCTTTTTTATTATAGATTTCTTATGTCAACATAAGCCCATCTTATTTATATAAAACGATTTTTAACAATATAAAACGAAATGTCATATGACATTTCGTTTTATATTTATTTATGATTTTCACTCATCTGTTGTGCAATTTTTTGTCCGGTTTCTGTCATTGCAAGACCGGCTAAGCTTGTTTCCCGAATAGAAGCCGGCATCAGTTTTCCGATTTCATCCATCGCTTGAATTACTTCATCTACAGGAATTTGACTTTGAATACCTGCCATCGCCATTTCTACAGCTACTAAAGTATGTACGGCTTCAAATCCATTTCGTTTAACACAAGGAACTTCCACCAATCCTGCAACAGGGTCACAAGCAAGCCCCAGTAAGTTTTTGAGTGCCAAAGCTATAGCATTTTTCATTTGCTCGATTGTACCGCCTAATAAATCAATAGCCGCTGCGGCTGCCATACCGGCCGCCGTACCACATTCTGCTTGGCATCCACCTACCGCCCCTGCAATACAAGCATTTTCAGCTACTACATGACCAATTGCTCCCGCCGTAAATAAAGCACGTGTATAATCCTCTCGTTTAGCTCCGATGTGTTCTCCCACGGCGGCTACAACAGCCGGTACAATACCACAAGAACCGGCTGTCGGACATGCTACAATACACATCATTTTTGCATTGGCTTCTGCAGTAGCTACCGCATAAACAGCCGCCCTTTTAGCTAATCTTCCCAGTAAAAGAGGTTCTTTATCATAAAGACGTCTTGCGTCACCTCCTACGAGTCCACTGCTTGACTTCTTTTTATCTCCGAGTCCATGTCGAATCGACTTCATAAAAACCGGAATTGTTTGATCCATTTGCTGCCAAACATCTTCGTAAGAACGATTAGAAAGTTCTGCCTCTAATTTACATGCAATAATGCCAGGAGATACTTGTGCTTCCTCTGCCATCTCCATAAGCTCTTTGATGGAATGATACTTTTTCATTTTAGATTACACTTTCTTTAATATCATTATGTTTTTAATACTGGGATTACATGTCAAAATTTGTTCTTTCAATGTATCTGATACTTCCTCATCTGTATGAATAATCATAACGGCATCATCACCTTTATTTTTTCGGAAAACTCGCATATTAGAGATATTAATATAATTTTCGGCCAGTACACAACTCACATCCGATACGACACCGGGTACATCCCTATGTTGTGTTAAAATCGTATTTTCCTCCCCTGTTATTTCTACCGGATAACCATCAATATTTGTTATTTTTACTCGCCCGCCACCAAGTGAACGTCCTATAATTTCTATTTCTTTACCTTCCATTCCTTTAGCAAGAATTTTAGCAACATTAGGATGTCCTATATCTTCTTCTGAAAAGAAAAAACGAATAGCAATACCCTTTCTTTCTGCTGTATCAATCGCATTACGTATAATAATACTTTCAGGTCCATATCCCATAAGTCCGGCGACTAAAGCTTTATCTGTACCATGCCCTCTTCCTGTTTTGGCAAAAGAGCCATATAAAGTAATATCGGCTCCTGCTAGTGGTTCTTTTAATATTTCTCGTGCAATACGACCTATACGAGCAGCTCCTGCAGTATGAGAACTAGAAGGTCCAATCATGATTGGACCAATAATATCAAATATTCCCATGATTACTATGCCATCCTTTTAAATCCAATGTGAAAGGTCAAAATCTTCTCCAATAGACTCTCTAATATAAATTTTTGCAATATACATCCCCATTAAAGTTAAAGAAGATTTACGCAACATACTGCTATCCCAAATATCTTGTACTTGTGCCAAATCCGTATGAATATGTGCAAGCAGTTGATGCATTTCCTGTCTATTATAGGCAACCCCTCTTGAATGCATTAACGCAAGAATCTTAGCTCTAATAGTTGTATCTTCTATATTATAAGTATCCAAAAGCCTTGTTAATGTCGAATCATCCACTGCGGTCAACTTATAGTAAGAATTATACAAGCTTTCTACCATATCTTCTGGTTTCCAATCAGCATAAAGAGACAGTAACTCATTTTTCATACATCCTTTAAATGCAAATATTAGTGGATAAGATTCTCTCAAAATTTCTCCAAATGCCATCTCTTTATTTTCTAAAGAAATACAATATAAGTATTCTAATTGTTGATAGCCGTTGTACTCATCCGGTAATGCTGCTGAAACAAAAGGAGTAATATATTTTTCTGTGTAGTCTAAAAGTGCTTCTGCATTTGTATTTCCTGTATTTCTGGAGTAATGAAATAACAATAATAACGCAAGTGCTCTAAAATGACTACTTTCCATTCTTGGCATAGCTTTTAAAGCATCATAAGCAAGAATGGTTTTGGTTTCTGATCGCGTTCCCAATGCCACATCAAAAAAAGCCTGACTAACCATTCCAAGTACAATTTCATCCGGCATCATAACATATATACGTTGTGCATTTTGTAATGCTTCTTGCACCATAATATGGCTTAAAATATCACAAGTTTCTTGTGCAGAATCTACCGGTAAATCTGTAATAAGGTGATGAGTAACAGTTCTTGCATCTTGTGCAACATTTCTGGTAACTGCTCCGTATTGATTTAAAAAGTGACGAACAAAGTATTCTTCTAGAACCGCCGGTTCCGTAATTTGATTTAAAATTTCCGGTTCAGATTCCATAATAAACCGAACGGATTCTTGTTTTTGTTTTTTATGCAAATCATGCACACTGATAAATTCATCTTTTGTAAACATCCGTGTTTGTTCATTCTTTTCTTCGCGAGAAATTGCCGGACGTAAATCTTTTAGATTTATAACCTGTGTTTTTTCTAAATCTGTATTCTTTCTTATATTTTCTACGCTTTTTTCATTTACAGTCGCATGCTTTTTAATATGAGAAAATGAAATATGTTCTTTTCGATTCATTTTTTTTGGTTTTCGCAATACAATGCGACAGCACACTAAAAAAAATAAAACTGCTACACCAACGATAACCAAATAAGGCATTAAAGTTTGTAACAACATGTCACTTCCTATCTATATTTTAAATTTATTTTTATACTTCAATACGTATCATATGATACACACTCATAATATCATATTTTATCTTATTCTACATGTGCATTTCCTCGATTATATAAGCCAATACATAAGAGATAAAATAATTTTTATAAATCATTTATAGTCATCTCCCATGTATGCTATATATTTTATGAATAGAATTAGACAAATACATTCTCCTTTGCTATGATGTTACGTAAAAGGAAGTGGTAATGGCTATGCCCTATGGAGAGCATCGAATAAAAGAATTACAACAATCTGCAGATATCACCCCGAGGGGAATTCAATTAGAAGTCAATGCAGAAATTTTTCATCTTATTTACAACTTAATTTGGAATACACAGGATATCCATTCCATAAATTATAATGATTTAACTGTTTTACATAATTTATGGAAAGAAACAATACAAGAGTCTTCACGTATTGAACAACGCAAAGGATATTATATTCCTATGGAGCATCAAATAGAAATGCTTCATAATGCCTATGTCATTGAACGTAAATATATATCTGATCAAGTTTTTACGATGCGTGTACCTTGTAAGATAACACCTGATTTAATTGAGGAGGAATATAAACATTCTTCTCTTGCTTTTGAAAGCCTTTTTTCTAAAAAAATATGGCCATCTGCTATATGGAACAAAACAGGTAATCATTCTATGCCTATGGCATTTATTGTTTTGGGACAACCCGGCTCAGGTAAAACACGCTTGTCTTCCAGATTGTTCGAAGATTGGAACTATAACATTATTGATGCCAGTGCGGATGCTTTCATAGGCTTTCATCCTTATTATAAAGAATTAATAAGCAAATATAGTCAATACACTTTATTTCAAACTTCGAAGCAGCGTGACTTATTATCACAACTTACCATAGATGCTTCAATAAAAAATCGTTATCACTTATTATATGAAAGTGCATTCTTAGAAAATATTTCCATTCCGGATTTAATTGCTAGTTTAAAATCCAGTGGATTTTGTGTATGGGTTATACTTCGCACTTGCTCTAAAAAAGAAAGTTGGCAATCTATACATCAACTATTCTTGCAACAACGATTAAAAGCACCGGGTATTTCTCGTATGATAACCAAAGCACATCATAATAACTCTTGTTCTGCATTCCTTACCTTTGCAGATAAAATTATAAAACAAAATTTAATGGATCGACTTATCATACAAAGTTCTAAAGGTCTTGTATATGATAGTGACGATTTACCAACTGAGCGAGCTATAGATATTCTTATAGAACGACTATCCTCCAATTAAAAAAGAATGGTAAAGAAAATTTTCTTTACCATTCTTTTTATTTATAAAATTTCTACATCATCATATTGCGGTTCAATAATCCATGTTCCTTTAGTATCGATTACGCCCCACTTCTTATTCTTTTTAACCGGACTATATCCATGCTTAAAAGGACCTGCATCTGTAATATCACTATCTCTAAATACAATGTGTCCTTCACTATCTATAATTGCAAAATTACTGCTCCCCATGAAAATCCAAGTGTATTCACCATCGTCAAAGGGTACTGCTTTTTGATTTACAGGAAGTGTTGCTATTAAACGTCCATTGGTACTGTCAACCAAGTAAGTAGCATAATTATGCTTAGCAATAAAACGATTTTGCCCAAGAAGTTGTATGTCATCATAAAGAAATGGTACTACTTGTTTTCCATATATGAGTTCAAAAACACCATATTTTTTTGAAAAATCATCACGTAAAACCAAATAACCATCTGTTATATGAATACTTCCCACAGTATAGTGCCCCGGTGGAATTAATACCTGGCCATCAGCCGTAATAAAGGAAGTCAATCCATTATTCTGTACAATAGTTCCATAAGGTGTCATCGGATATACTACATCATTTTTGCTATCAATGACAATTTCGCCTTCATGATTTAAATAACCACGTTTAATTCCATTATACACCGGTGTATAACTATTAAATCGATCGGTTTCCGTATCATAAATAATATTGCTTATAATAGAACTTAAAAAAGTACTTCCTTTGAAAGTATTTACACTTCTTCGGTATTCTGCTACGCCATATTGGAAAGGCATTACTACTTCATAAGGTGCATTAAAAATTTCTGTTCCTTCTGTATTAATGGCAATTTGATGTCCGCCTGCCGTTATTACAAAAGCAATTCCTTCACTAAACTCTGTAACAATTCGTTTGTATACAGGTTTAATAACGATATGACCCTTACTATCTTTAAACCCATATAAGCCTTTTTCTTTAAAAGGTATCAAAGCATCTTCAGATTTTTTTTCATAGGTTACCGGATTATTGTTCCCATCTACATAGCTGAGTTCCTTCTTCTTATTACCAACATATAAAACACCATTCTCTTTAGGAATTAAAATCTTATATGTTGGATCCATGGTAAGTTGCCCATCCGTTCCGACAATTCCCCATTTCTTACCTTTTTTTATACGAGCTAAATAGCCATGTTCCTGAAAATGCCCGTCCTCCGTTTTACTATATGTCGCTTTATAAGAAGCTAACGCATTTCTACGTTGCACATCTATCTTAGATAATGTTTCCTTATCTATAACTATATTGGGAATCGAAATATTAATAGAAGGAACGCCCACTCCTATATGTGTAGAAGATTCAGTAGTTTGCGTAGTAGAATTTTCTGTATGAACCGAAATACTTTCACTATGTTCTTCTCTCTGTATACGAGTGGCAGTAGTCGTTCCATATTCTGCATAAGATGTTTGTCCTAATAATAAATAGGAAAACATTGCCATAGTACAAGATATCCATAATTTTTCTTTTAACTTCATTCATCATCCTCCTTGTATAAACATCTAAATTGAAGTATATCGAATTATAGCATACTCATAAATGCAAAACAACTTCAAACTTTATGACTCTTAAAACCCAAATAAATTTAATTGTTCTTCTTCAGGTAAATTTTTTAAAATCCCCATTTCTTCCATAGTTTCAACAATACTTTGGCTGACTTTACCTCTTTTACGCAAATCTTCCTTAGACGAAAACGGCTCTACTTCACGAGCAGCTACAATATCTTTCGCAACTTGATTGCCAAGTGCAGGAATACAATTAAAAGGCGGTAATATTTTGTTATCTACAATAGTAAATTCAGAAGCACTGGAATGTTCCAAACTGATAGGTAAAAATTCATATCCTCTTAAATACATTTCAGCTGCAACTTCTGTAACAATCGCACAATCTTTTTCTACATTAGAAGGATGTTCCATAGTCGCTACACGATGTAATTCTGCCTTTTGTGCCTCAAATCCTCTTAGAATAATAAGTGCATCAAAAGAACCTTCTGCACGAATTGTAAAATACGCCGCATAAAATGCTAAGGGATAATTAATCTTGAACCATGCAATTCTAAATGCCATCATAACGTAAGCTACCGCATGTGCACGAGGGAATAAATATGAAATTTTTAAACAAGAATCGATAAACCATTGTGGTACATTGGCTTCTTCTATTTCTTTTCTATTATTGGATTTTTTTCCGGTTTTATCTGTCTTTTCCAATCCTTTCCCTTTTCTTACATTCTCCATGACTTTAAATGCAGTTAACTCCTTAACTCCATGTTCAATTAAATAGTTCATTACGTCATCACGAGTAGAAATAGCTTCTTCTAATTTAACGGTTTTAGATTTAATTAAATCTTGCGCATTGCCTAACCATACATTGGTACCATGTGAAAATCCGGAAATACGCACCAATTGAGAAAAATTTTGTGGCTTAGTATCCTCAAGCATCTGTCGGACAAAAGGTGTCCCATATTCCGGAAGTCCTAATGCACCTACCGTATATCCTTTATCCCCAATAGTTTTTCTAAGTTGTTCTTCCGTATATCCCAAAGCAGTCGTAGAACTGAATAAAGAAATGGTATCCGGATCATCAAAAGGAATTTTTAATGGGTCAACTCCTGTTAAACGTTGCAACATATGAATAATCTTAGGATCGTCGTGTCCGAGAATATCTAACTTCAACATACGTCCGGAAATAGAATGATAGTCAAAGTGTGTAGTAATAGTTCCCGGAATTTTTTCTCCGGATTCTCCCTTAATA
Source organism: Dialister pneumosintes (assembly GCF_001717505.1). Lineage (NCBI taxonomy): Bacteria > Bacillati > Bacillota > Negativicutes > Veillonellales > Veillonellaceae > Dialister > Dialister pneumosintes. Next base: position 335,285 of record NZ_CP017037.1, on the reverse strand, counting down.
TATCTCTTGTTTGCTGCATATTGAAGCGGTGTAAAGTCATGGATATCCATATCTCGAGGACAAACCATAATTCCTGCAGGGTGTTGTCCGGTTGTTCTCTTAACTCCTAAAACTCCGCCGGCTAATTTTTCAATAAATATATCATTATAGGTCAATCCTCTATTTTCTGCATAACGCTTAACTAGACCAAAAGCAGTTCTATCTTGAATACCCGCAATAGTTCCTGCACGGAATACATTATCTCGTCCAAACAATTCTTCTGTATATTTGTGTGCATCGGCCTGATCATCCCCAGAAGAAAAGTTTAAATCAATATCAGGAACCTTATCCCCATCAAAACCAAGAAAAACTGCAAATGGAATATTATGTCCATTCTTATTAAGAACGGTTCCACAATTGGGACATTCTTTATTTGGTAAATCAAATCCACCACCTACTGAACCATCCGTATAGAATTTTGTCCAATGACAAGAGGGGCATACATAATGTGGAGGGAGAGGATTTACTTCTGTAATTCCTGCCAAAGTAGCGACAAAAGAAGAACCGACCGAACCTCGAGAACCCACTAAATATCCTCTATCATTTGAATGCTTAACCAACTTATGTGCAATAAAATATAAAACCCCAAACCCATGCTTAATAATCGGATCTAATTCAGAATCCAATCTTTGTTGCACTACAGCAGGCAAAGGATCTCCATAAATAGCCTTTGCATTTTGATAACACATATCTAATAACTTTTTATCAGCACCTGAAATCTTAGGGTTATAAGACTTCCACTCTTCTGCTAATGGTTCTATAGTCTGACATGCTTCCGCAATATTTCTTGTATTATCTATAACAATTTCTTGTGCTTTTTTCGGTGAAATATAATTAAATTCATCTAACATTTCCTGTGTAGTTCGCAAATACACAGAAGGATGAGAATCTATTTTCCCCGGTTTCTCCCACATAGAAAGCAGAATATCTCTATTGACTCGATCTTCTCTAAACAAATAATGTGCGTCCGAAGTAGCACATACCGGTATTCCTGTTTTTTCACCTATATCAATTACTTTTTTATTCAGTTCTTGTAAATCTCTTTCTGATGTGACCTCCGGATATTTATCATCATTAATTAAAAAAGAATTATTACCAATAGGCTGTACTTCTAAATAGTCATAGAATTTAGCTATTTCAATTAACTTCTCATCGGATTTCCCTTGTAATACGGCCTGAAAAAATTCTCCCACTACACAAGCTGATCCCAAAATAATCCCTTCTCGCAACTCTTCCATAATTGCTTTAGGAATAAGAGGTCTTTTTCTATAAAATTTTAAATGCGATAAAGTAACCAACCTATATAAATTTCGTAAACCGGTCATATTTTTTGCCAGTACAATGATATGATAATATCTCTGTCTATCTGTATCAATATCAGTAGGAATATCTTCAATAAGATATCCTTCCATCCCATAGATTACTTTTTGCTTATATTTTTTTGCTAAATCTTGGATTTTAGGAAAAGCTTGTATTACTCCATGATCGGTAATGGCTATAGCAGGATGTTTCCAAGCTGCTGCCGTTTTAATCACTTCTTCCGTATCTATTAAACCGTCCAAACTCATCTTTGTATGAAGATGAAGTTCTACACGAGGATTCTCCGCATTATCTTCATGTGGTAATCTTTCAATGGTTGTTTTCTCTATTTGTCGAATATTTAATACGTAACCCCCGGTATATTTATCTAAACGTACATTACCACTGACTTTAACAGTCATTCCTTCTTTTAATATTTCTTTTAATAAAGAAGCTTCTTCTTCACTATCAAAAAATTTTTTACAAGAAATACCATTGGTTTCATCTGCAAATTTCATCGTAAAGATAAGACGATTATCTCTTAGCTGTCTAAAATCAAAAGAAATAACCGTGCCTTGCACAACTACATTATCCATTTCTCCTACAAGATTTTTTACAGAAGTAATAGTTCCTTTAATGGCCTTTTTCCCAATCAACACATCTTTATCCATATGCCCTTTTTTTGAATTTTTATTCTTAATACTTCGCATAGATGCGGTAGAAGAAATCACTTGTGTTAATTGAGGCAAATCTGAAGGCATCTCTATAGATGGCAATTTCATATCATGTATATCTGCTATATAACGGTCTTTACTATCATCCATAGGCATAGGAATGTCAACAGGAGAGGTAGATGTCATCTCATCGGTTGGTAACGGATGTTCTTCAAATGCTATTGCTATATTCTTTTTATATTCCATAACTCGTAAAGTTACATCTTCTCCATTAACATAAAATATATCTATAGCATTCAGTTCACCACACATATCACAAAGACATGCGATAGCTGCTTCTTTATCATCTGCTTGGATATACCAAGCATGATCTTCTGTATCAATATCCATAAAAGTAAACGGCATAGTTCCATTTTTTACTTTAAGATGATATTTCCCCATTACATAGCTCCTTTAATTCAATAGTGGTTATGTTTCTGTTTTTGGCAAAAGCGTAAAAATAAATCTATAATTTCCAACTTTTCCGCTTTTACACGCATTCTATATTGAAAATTGAAAATCTCACATAAAAACCACTCTATGGTAGTTTCTTTAGTTTTATCTGCATCTCTTTCTAAATTTTTCCACATGAAAGAGTATTTAACACTCAATTTATTCTGCATATCTTTTACCGACATATGTTGTCGTTTCATTTCTTTAATCATTTTCATCTGTCTAAATTTAGAAGAGATAAATCCTAGATTTTTAAGTATGGATGGTATATCGGTAAATACATGTTCCGTATTTTGTAATATATATATACTATCCGCTGCAATCAGTTTATCATAAAACTTAAAAACACCTTGCTCCATATATGTGGGAAGTGCTTCTCGTACAACAGCTGCTGTAACCGTTTCCTGACCGGCTGACATAATCATGATTTTATCACAGATTGAATGTAATAATGTCAAAGAAACTTCCGTCCATGCACCTATCACTTCTTCTAAAAGAGGCCTTACGCTATATTCCAATTTCTTCCCACGAATTCTAATCATAGAAATAAGCTCATCCGGTGCCTCTTTAACTTTAAGAAAATTAAACTCTCTACTCTCTACTATTTTAAGTAATTCTTTAATATGTGATAAACGTTTATCTACTTTTCCTACATGTGTCATAATTACAAGAACTTCTGGCGGTATGTTCTTTAAGACGGTTAAAAACTGTGAGAACTCCTCTTCGTTTCGTAATCCTTTATTTAAGAAAAAAGGGTTATGCATAATAACAACCACATCCATAGCAAACAAAGACTGTCCTTGTATATTCTGAATGTATTCTTCATAACTGCCTTCTTCATCAAATACAATCGGTTCCGGACCTTTACTTCCAAAATAATGATGAATATATTCTTTACATTTTTCATTAATCAAAACTGTATCTTCCCCATAAAACAAGATACAGTTATTCTTCTTTCCTGATGTAGTCATTATTCTCCCCTCCTTTACCCCGATGACCAATGATGGTAACAGTATAAAATTATGCATCCATCCTTACTATTTAACACCGGATATTTTAATCCTTCGGATAAAATATTTTTATATTCTTCGTCTATAAATTCTTTTTCCATAAAAACGATTACTTCAGGGTGTAATATCTTTATTTTATCATCTAGTATTTCAGGTTTAAACCCATAAAAATCTTGTATCCAAACGACGTGATTTATTGGTAACTTACTTTTTAATGTTACAAACTCCCCTCTATCAATCATTATACCTTTATCATGATTATATATTCCCCAACTGTTTCCTACTGAATGTATTCTCAGATTTTTACCAATCATTAATCGCTTAACATTCCTATCAATGGCAGGGTATTGTGTCCAAAACGGTAAATTTTCCTTGTTTATGCCTTTAATCCATATGGATTTAATAGGTATAGATAAAGAAAAATCTGTAGTTTCTTTTAATTCAGAAGATTCTAAAACCAGTACATCAATAGAAAAAATCCCTTTAAAAGAGAGATAAGATTCAATTTCTTCTTTTAAACAAGGATGAATAACTCCGGGTAATTTTATGAAAAGAATCGTTTTCTCTATGCTTTGCACAATAAATACTTGTGCAGGAGATACATCCAATATAGACACCACCAAGGAAGGCATGCATAACTTTTCGATAATGATTCCTATCCCGATAAGCAATGTGGATAATAGAGTAAACCATGTCCCTATTTTAAATTTCCATAGGTGTTTTCTAAAAAAAATTACTAATAAAAGCACATAATATCCTAAAACTTCAAGTGGAGTAAGTCCTCTAAGGTTAAGTGAAGCATAGGGTAAAGAAGCAATCTGTTGATTAATTGCAGTTCCATATCCAATAAAACAATCTGCTATATATAAAAATAATTCGGCAATTGGTGAAACTATCAAGAATAATAAAGAAGCTCCTAATCCTAAAAGCAACGCCATCTCTAAAAAAGGAGTAACCAACAAATTCGATAATATAAAATATACGGGAAACGCATGAAAATTATACAGAACAAAAGGCAATGTTACAAGTTGTGCCGATATAGCTAAAGCAATTCCTTCAGAAACCCAAAAAGGTATCCAATTCTGCTTTTGTAATAATGAAGATACATTACGAAAGAACAATAAAATCCCTAAAGAAGCGGAGGCAGAAAGCTGAAAGCTAATATCATAAAGTAATAGTGGCTTCCAAATAAGCATTAATAGCACAGCTCCACCCAATAAATTAAGAGCATCTCTATCACGATTACATAATAATCCCATTGCCGATAATATCCCCATAAGTGTTGCACGAATAACTGAAGGAACCAAAGAAGCCATCAATGCATATCCACACATACTCACTATAGATACAATTACAATAATCTTCTTAGGAGCATGTAACCATTTCCCTATTAAAAATAAAAAAGAAAGTACTACTGCTATATGAGATCCGGATACAGATAATATATGTATTATACCTGTTACAGAAAAATCTTTTACAACCGTATCAGGCAACTCTTGGTAACTACCACCAAAAAGCAATGTCATAAGAATAGAGCTTCTTGTAGTGTCCATATATTTTAAAAAGTACGATTTAACATCACATTTCAGTTGATATACCCATCGGTTCACTAGATATCGATGTGATGTATTTTTATAAACAACATCCTTTACATTTTTTACATATATATGCCCTAATACCCTTTGACTTTGTGCTCTCTTTTCTAAATTTATTTTTCCAGGATTTTTATAAAAGCGAAGCGGGTATAATTTCCCAAAGATTAAAAGCCTATCCCCCGGTTTTATAGAAATAATTTTTTCTACTTCGGCAGTATATACATATGCTTTCCCTCTTAATAAATACCTTTCATGATTTTCAAAGTTCCCGTGCTCTAGATCTACTAACAAACGAATTTTACCACTTTTCCCGAATACTTTTTCCGGTTCTCCTGCTACTATCACTTGATAGGAACCTGTATGACCGACCGCAAAAGAAGAATACCGCTGCCAATCTATTTCTTCTATATGTGCCCGAAGTACTCCGGCTGTTATAAGTAGTCCAACCCCACAAATAATAATTCCTTTTATGTGAAAATATTTCTTCCATAAACAGACAAAGACTCCACATAAAAAAATAAATATAAGCCCAATATATAAAAAAGAGCCTGAAATACACTCTTTTAATAAGATGCCAATAGAAAATAATGTTGCCCCTAGCAACAATCCATACTTCATCACTGTCTTTTCCCCCTTTTCCCTAAGACACTGACTCCTATTTATTTATAGTTATTCTTTAATCCCCTCAATAAATGTTTTTATAATTTTTTCCATTACATCATCCTTTGGATATGCTGCAATAATAGGATAAATAATATTGGTATGATATATTTTAAAATTTTTATTAAAACTATCATTAGTACTCATATGAAATGTCAATAATTTATCAGAACAAAAACAAGCACCTAACCCCAAACTACACATGTCCAACAATGTTTCAATATTATCGGATGATACTGCAATATTAGGTACTATATGATTCTCTTTTACAATAGCACGAGCCATACGTCCGGTAATATCTTCACTATGACTTACTAAAAGTGGAACTTCAGATAGAATTTCCGTATACGAAGCATTATTCCTCATATAAGTTGTTGGTACTACTAATAAAATTTCTTCTTTATGTAATATTTCAGTTGCATATTCCGTGCTATCTAACGGAATGTCTCCAATGGCTATATCCAACTTCCCTTCCCGAAGTTCACTGATTAGTTTATCATTGGATAATTCTTTTAAATCAATTCGAACATATGGATACTGCGGAATAAAACGAGCTGCCGCACGAGGAATCAAAGCTTGGCTTCTCGTATGTGCAATTCCTATTCGAATAGCACCACTTTCATTTTGTGCCAATAAACTGAATTCTTTTTGCATAGATTCATATGTATTGATAATGGTTTTTACATATCTATAAAATTTTTCCCCCTCATACGTTAACTGAAAATTAGGGCTACGATTAAAAAGTATACAGCCCAATTCTCGTTCAATAGAATTCATATGAGCACTCAAAGTTTGTTGTGTTATGTGCAACTCATGAGCAGCCTTATTGATACTCTTATATTTAACAACAGCTTTAAAATAATACATCGGCAAAATATGCATAAAAACCTCCTACAGTATTTTCCTTGTATATTATACCGTATTTTTTCAGTTTGTATCCTGTAATGTGAGAATCTATAATGTTTTTATATTACAAAGGAGCTTTTTATGGAATCACTTTTATTAATTGCATTTGCAATCATTTTGATTACTTGTGTCTTGTCCGGATATTCTATGTTTATTGCACTCTTCATCGGATGGAGTATGTTTTTCTTTTATGGTATTCATAAAGGCAAAACAATAAAAGAAATGCTCTCTTATTGCCAAAATGGAATATCTATGGTACAAACCGTTCTTATTACTTTTATGCTTATCGGTATGCTCACTGCCGTATGGCGCTCTTGCGGCTCTATTGCTTATATTGTATATGAAACCTCTATATTTTTTGCTCCTCAAAGTATGATTATTCTTACTTTTTTATTATGTGCCTTAGTATCATTTTTAATTGGAACTGCTTTTGGAAGTGCCGCTACTATAGGTGTTATCTGCGTTACAATGGCAAATAGTATGAATATCCCTATCATATATACCGGCGGTGCCATGTTGGCAGGAATTTATTTTGGAGATCGATGCTCTCCTGTATCTACCAGTTGCCTCCTAGTCAGCACACTTACTCATACCGACCAATTAGAAAATATAAAAACGATGTTTAAAACAGCAGCTGTTCCTTTTATCATATCCTGTATCTTATATTTATTATTAGGCTTACAACTTCCATATACAGAAACTTCTACAGCATCTAGAGATCTTCTGGCTACACACTATGTCATGACACCACTCACCCTACTTCCGGTAATTACAGTTTTAGTTTTAGCACTCTTTCGAGTTAATGTAAAAATAACACTTACAATTAGTACATTAATAGGGCTTATACTTAGTGTATTAGTACAAGGAATGCCACTAAGTAAAATTTTTCCTCTTCTTATTTCCGGTTTTACACCTGAAAATAGTGAGATCGCAATGATTATGGGCGGTGGTGGACTTATTTCTATGCTTTCTGTTATGGGAATTGTGTGCATTTCATCCAGTTTTTCAGGAATGTTTGAAGGGACCGGATTTCTTGATCATATTCAAAAACGTATAATCATTCTAAGTGATTACCTTTCTCCATTTGGGACTATTCTTTTGGTTTCTATTCTTTCAGCAACTATATCCTGTAACCAATCCTTAGCAATTATGCTTACTAACCAACTATGTCATCCTTTAGAAAATGATCGTGCACAATTCGCTTCGGATTTAGAAAACACTGCAGTGGTAACAGCGCCTTTAATTCCATGGTCAATTGCAGATGCAGTTCCACTAGTTACTGTTGGTGCACCTACATTAAGCATATTAACCGCTTTTTATCTTTTCCTTGTACCGCTCTGGAATTTATTAGTTCAAAATCTTCCTTTGATAAAACAAAAAGTTCGTGCGAGAATATAAAAAAGCTACCATAATAGGTAGCTTTTTACACTCACAAAGTAATTTGTTCCTCTATCTTACTATATTTAGTTTCACCTATACCGGGAACTTTTTTTAAATCTTCTTTCTTAAAAAACAGTCCATGCTCTTTACGGTAATGACTAATTTTCTCTGCAGTTGATTTTCCAATACCTTTTAAAGTCATTAATTCTGCTTCGCCTGCATAATTAATATTTACTTTTCCGATTGCATTTATATTTACTTTTTGTGGATTAGTTTTTATGAGAATATATGGCGACTCTCCAACTAATGCAGTTAAATCTATATTCTCTACATCTGCATAAGGCAAGATATCTCCTGCAGCCTGAATTGCATCATAAATATGACTTTCTTTAGGCATTTCATATACTCCCGGATTTTTTACTGCTCCGGTAATATAAACAAGTACTCCGCCTTCTTTATAAAGAGTAGATGTATCATTTGAAATAATCTCTTCTATATCATCTACGTGATAAGCCAAGTGATAAGTATATAATCCTAACACAGATATAATGACTGCTATAATAATTACTAATCCAATAAATCTCCTATCAAAATTACCATCTGCAGTTTGCCAAATCATAAACTCCCCCTAATTCCTCATCTACAATTTTTTAAAATTTCCCATAAAGAAAGAGTTACAGCCCCTTTACTGTAACTCTTTCTTTATTTTATTCTTCATTCTGAGATGTTGTTGGCTGTGTATTGGAATCAATCAAACTTTGTCTATTTTTACGCAAACTATCAAGAATATTTTCTAAATTAGTTTCTACATACTTTAATACATCGGTAGCATAAGTAACAGAACTGGTTCTAAGTTCATCAGCTGCTTGATTAGCAGAAGTAGTAAGTTCATTAGCTCTTTCCTGTGCTTGTTTTACTAATTCGCTTTCTTCTGTAATTCTTGCAATATAATCTTTTGCTTGTGCAATGGTATCATCAGCCTTCTTTTCAGCATCTAAAAGAATTCTTTCTTTATCTGCCACAATACGTTTAGCACTTTCCAATTCATTCGGCAATGATTGGTTAATAGCATCTATAATACGTGATACGTCATCTTTATCTACCATTTTTTTGTTGGTAAAAGGTACATCTGATGCATTTAATACTGCATTTTCAAGCTCTTCTAATAATTTTCTGGTTTCCATCGCTTATACCTCGCTTTTATGAATCTTAATTTTCCCTTGAATCATTGTTTCAACATAAGACGGTACCATTTGTTTAATATCCCCACCAAAAAATGCAATCTCTTTAACAATACTTGAACTTAAATAAGAGTACTCACTCTCTGTTGTCAAAAATATTGTTTCAAGTTGTGGAGCTATCTTTCGCAACAATAACGCTCGTTGAAATTCAGATTCAAACTCAGCATAGAACCGAATGCCTCGAACAAGAAATTTACAATTTTTTTCTTGTGCATATTCATAGAGTAACTTATGAGAGCTATCGATTTCAACATTAGAAAGTGTTTCTGTTACTTTTTTTAACATATGTACACGTTCTCCCATCGTAAACATCGACTGCTTATTAGGGTTATCTAATACCGCTACAATCAAATGATCTACCAATTTTGAAGCCCGTTCAATAACATTTAAATGTCCATTGGTAATAGGATCAAAACTACCTGGATAAATCGCTAACTTCATAGGTTCTCCTATACATGACATCGTAAATAGGTGACTAGTGTCATACCCCGTTTTTTTTCTTTCCAAAGAGTACATTTATCAGAAATTGCTTCCAGATTAATTGGCTCTTTTGTAGTGTGTTCCACTATTAATATAGCCCCTTGACTTACCAATCGATATTTAAAAATGAATTCAATAATTTTATTTATAAAATCTCTTTCATAAGGTGGGTCTATAAATAAATAATCAAAAGCTTTTCCTTCTAAAGAAGTTAACGATTGAAACACATCTCCCGCAAGAATTTCCACCTGCGTTTCCATATGGCACTTTTTTGCATTTCTCTTTATGATAGCACTTGTATTTTTATCAATAAAAGTGGCTTTTGCTGCTCCACGACTTAGCGCTTCCAGTCCAAGAGCACCGGTACCTGCAAAAACATCAAGAACTCTGCTTTCTATTATACCTATATTTGCAAGTACATTAAAGATGCTTTCTCGAGTACTTCCTAATGTAGGACGTGTATTTTCACCTTTAGGCGTTTCAAGTACAGTACCTTTAGCCGTACCTGAAATAATTCGTAACATTATTCTATTCCCTCATTTACTACATCATAATCATACACTAATTTAATTATAACATAGCACACTAAATAGATTGATAGTCTCTATTCAAAAATTTCATGTAATCTCTTATCTGTTTCATTTTTTTTAGAACGTGTCATTAAACAATCTACTGCTTGACGAGGAGAATGTATTCCATGCATTAATCGGTAAATTTCAGAAGTAATAGGCATATCGATTCCTATTTTCTGTGCTATAGAATATACAATTTCCGTTGTTCTAAATCCTTCTACCACCATACTGGTTTCTGCTAATATTTGATTTTTAGTCATCCCATTCGCCAACTTAATACCTGCATTATAGTTGCGACTATGTGTACTTGTACAGGTAGCAATTAAATCGCCAATTCCGGATAATCCATAAAAAGTTTCAGATTTTGCTCCAAATGCAACTCCAAACCGTGTAATCTCATTAAGTCCACGTGTAATAAGTGCTGCACGAGAATTATCTCCCAACCCCAATCCATCTTGAACACCGGACGCAATAGCAATAATATTTTTTAATGCCCCACCATACTCAACACCTATAATATCAGTACTGCAATATACTCTAAAATTTGAAGACATATAAAGATCTTGTACGGCATGAGCCGCTCGTTCTTTTTTTGAAGCAACTACAGTAGCAGCAGGAAGTCCTTTGCCAACTTCTTCTGCATGATTAGGGCCTGATAAAACCACAATATTATCGGTAACACCTTTTAATTGTTTAGCTATAACATCTGATAAACAGCCACCATCAGGATAGGATAGTCCTTTTGAAGCACAAACTACAATAGCATCTTTTTTTAGGTAAATAGATAAATCTTTTATTGTGTCTTCCAAAGCTGATGAAGGTGTAGAAATAATAATGCACTCTTTATCTATCGTAGCTTCTTTTAGATTACTGGTAATATGTACATGCTCCGGAATAAAAATTCCCGGAAGATATTTTTTACTTTCTCTGTTTTTTTGTAATGCTAAAGCAGTTTCCTGATTTCTACAATATAAGGTGATATCTTTATTGTTATGTGCTAAATGAGCAATCATTGCAATACCCCAACCACCTGCGCCAATCATTGAAATCTTCATTTGCTACCTCTTCTCACGAGAAATTTTCTTTTCTTCTCCTCTTAGTAATCGTTTTATATTAGTATGATGCTTTCCTACAACAATAATTGCTGCAATCATACTAAATATAACATATTCGACCGGCATATTCGTAAATAAAAGTACTACAACTACTACGGGTGCCGCAATAATGGATGCTAACGATACAATTCTTGTTCCTATAAATACCAAAATCCATACTATAAAAGCTATAATGGTAGCACTCGGACAAATATAGGTAAATGCACCTACACCACATGCAACACCTTTTCCGCTTTTAAATTTCAAAAAAACAGACCAGTCATTACCAATAATAACGGCAGTCGCACATAATAAAGCGACAAGAGGCGACACATCACCTAACCATACAGCCAGATATCCTTTTGCACTATCACAAATAAAAACTATCAGTGCAGGAAATATTCCCAATTCTCTATACGCATTAGTAGCACCAATATTTCCACTTCCTCGCATACGTAAATCTATTCCATAAAAAATGCGTCCAATCAAATAACCACAAGGAATAGCTCCTATAAAATAAGCCAACACAATCCAGCAAAGAGCCATCATAGCTCTTCACCATCCTTTTTGCTACGAACAACTATACGAATAGGCGAACCTTCAAAACCGAAAGATTCTCTTAACCTATTTTCTATAAAGCGTACATAAGAGAAATGAATTAAGTTAGCATCATTAGTAAACAATACAAAAGTGGGCGGTTTTATTCCAACTTGAGTCATATAATAAATTTTTGCAATGCGACCTGCATGTGCCGGCGGTGGATTCACCATTTTCGCATCTTCTAAAAGATCATTTAAAACAGCTGTTGAAATACGCATACTTTGTTGTTCTGCTACAAAGAAAATATATTCTCCCAATTTATTAATTCTTTGTTTTGTTAACGCCGAACCATAAAGAATAGGCGTGTATTGTGCAAATACTAAAGAATCCCTAATTTCTTTATTAAAAGCATTAATGGTATTGGTATCTTTTTCAATAGTATCCCACTTATTAACCATTAAAATTAATCCTTTACCTGCTTCATGTACATATCCTGCAATTTTTTTATCTTGTTCTGTTACACCGGCTTCTGCATCAAGCACTAATACAGCTACATCACAATTATCAATAGCTTTAATGGAACGAATCACACTATATTTTTCTAAAGGTTCATTAATTTTTCCTTTTTTGCGCATACCGGCAGTATCCACTAAAATAAAACCTTTTCCTTTATAATGCCAAACAGAGTCAATAGCATCACGAGTAGTTCCCATTTCATCTGCAACTAAGGAACGTTGATATCCCAAAAGGGAATTAACAAGAGTTGATTTTCCTACATTAGGACGTCCAATAATAGCAGTACGAATAATATCTTCATTCTCTTCTAAAGTAGCATCAGGAAAGCCTGCCGTAACTTGATCTAATAAATCTCCAAATCCAAGTCGATTTACTGCAGATACACCAATAGGATCCCCTAACCCTAACGAATAAAATTCATAAACAGATAATTCTAATGTTTCCGTATCCACTTTATTAACAGCTAATACTACCGGTTTTCCTGTTCTACGAAGCATGTCCGCAATAATATTATCATCTTTAGTAATCCCCGTTCGTGCATCTACGACGAAAAGAATCACATCTGCCTCGTCCATAGCTAATTGAGCTTGTTCCCGAATTCCGTCAATAAGTTGATCTGCTTTATTCCTAAATTCAATGCCACCGGTGTCAATCATAGTAAATTCTTTATCAAGCCATTGTACATTACAATAAATTCGATCTCGTGTTACGCCCGGAATATCTTCTACGATAGATACGTGGCGTTGTGCAAGCCCGTTAAGCAGAGTTGATTTACCAACGTTTGGTCTCCCTACTATTGCAACAAAAGGTTTGCTCATATCTTGTATTTCCTTTCTGTTGATAGAGTAAAAAGAAAAATTCTTTTTAGGTAGAAATAGCCCTTATTCCCTAATTACCATTTATCACATCTAAAATTTCTGAATATAAAAAGACATGCGGCAGCCATCGCCATTACTGCACAATGACTCCCGCATTTTCTTTTCTATAAATATCCCCAGCAGGAGTTGCTATCTAGTTTAATAGAAAAGCATATCAACCTGCTGTCGAAACGCATAACATACTCATTACATTTCGACAGACAATGCAATTGAATACATAAAATTATTCAGCGTCTTCTGTCGTTTCCTGATTAATCGCTTCTGCCAAAGAGAAGCTGATTCTTCTGCGCTCTTCATCAATACCGATAATACGAACTTTAATTGCATCGCCTACATTGCAAACATCTCCCGGTTTCTTATTATGATCATTTGTCATTTCATTTACATGAAGTAAACCGGTCAAACCATCTGCCAATTCAACAATCGCACCAAAATCCAAAATCTTTACAACCTTCGCATCTACAACATCGTCAATTTTATGTCCATGAATAGAGGTTTCCCATGGATTTGGAATGCATTCTTTATGTGTAAAAGAAATTCTCTGCTTTTCAGCGTCATAGGATTTAATCTTCACATCAATAACTTCTCCAGGCTGAAGTACATCTTCCACCTTCGCAATCTTCTTCCAAGAAATATCAGAAATATGAAGTAACCCTTCTACGCCGTTAACACCGATGAAAGCTCCATATGGCATAATTTTCTTAACTGTTCCCTGCAGAGTGTCTCCGTTAGCATAAGCATCTTCAATAACCTTGAGTTCTTCATCACGTTGTACTTCAAGAACAGCCTTACGAGAAAGAACTAAACGATTCTTAACACGGTCAACTTCAAGAATCTTAGCCATGAATTTCTTTCCTACTAAATTAGAAAGAGAATGAACGAATCTCAAATCCCCCTGAGACAACGGAATAAAACCGCGGAGAGAATTAATTTGAATAAGAAGTCCAACCTTAATAGATTCGATACCTTCACATTCAACCGGTTCACCTTTTTCGAATGCTGCTTCTACATCATCCCATTCAGACAAACGATCTAATTTAATCTTAGAAATATAAATCGGATTGTCTTCTCTTACTCCATTAACAATGACTGCCTTAATTGGATCGCCAATTTTTAAAACGTCCTTAAGGGATTCCGGTTCCGGATAAGAATATTCATGAATCGGTAAAACAGCTTCCGTCTTATAACCAAAGGATACATACGCACGGTTATCAAATAATTCGATAACTTCACCGTTTATAACATCACCTTTCTTATAATCGAGATTCTGTTCCTCCATCTCCAGCATTTTTCCCATGTCTTCCATAATACAAACTACCTCCTCTATGATCCAGTCCGGTGTGGATGCACCGGCCGTGATGCCAACCTTATACTGGCTGTGAAACCATTCTTTGCGAATTTCTTTAGCCGTTTCGATATGATGTGTTCTAGCACCCGCTGCCCGACAGACCTCTGCCAATCGACCAGTATTTGCACTGTTGCGACCACCAATAACTATCATCACATTTACTTTTCCTGCCAACTCTTTAGCAGCCTTTTGTCTTTCTGATGTTGCTTGACAAATAGTTTTATGTACACCTAACGTCCCTACTTTTTTCTGTATAGATGCAATAAGTTCTTCTGCTAGAACCATAGAAAAAGTTGTCTGAATAACAATATGTGCTTCATCAAAAGAAGGCATCCTTTGTACATCTTCCATATTTTCGATAATAACCGGATGTTTACCTTCTACCCATGCTGCAATACTCTTTAATTCAGGATGGTTTTTTTCGCCTATGAGTATCAGCTGATGCCCCTCATGTGAAAGTTTTTTTGCTATATCTTGATTTCTTTTAACAAAAGGACATGTAGCATCAACCAGTGTCAGATTTTTGCACTTGATGTCATTATAACACGAAGGACCTACACCATGCGAGCGAATAATTACAATTTCTTTATTTTTTACTTCTTCTAAATTATTTACAGATCTAACGCCTCTATTCATCAATCGTTTTACTGCTTGTGGATTATGAATAAGTGGTCCTAATGTTACTACCGGTTGTCCCTCTTGGCTGGTATCATTTACAATTTTCATGGCACGTTTTACACCATAACAAAATCCTAATACTTTTGCCTTATATATTTCCATCTCCCCACCTCAGCCACTTAATTATTCATTGCAACTAGTAGTGCTAATTATTTCATGCATTATAATCTGTCATTAACTGTTCGATTGCTGATTTAACTTTTTCATTCAGTGCTTGAATCGATTCTTTAGTTGGTTTTTGTTTTTCTACATGAATGATTTTGCCAATTAAAACAGCCGGATGTTGTTTGGGATGTGGCATATTTAAAGAACCGACAACGGCAACCGGCAAAATATCGGTTCCTTCTATCATTGCTATAGAAGCCATTCCTGAGTGAAATCTTCCTAAACCTTCTCTTTTAATTCTTGTTCCTTCCGGAAAAATCCCAACCGGATATCCTTTTCGAAGTTCACGAACTGCACGCATTACCGCACTTCCATCGCCGGAACCTCTTTTTACAGGAAAAGTACCAAACATAGTAAGTATCCAAGCTGCAATAGGGTTTTTAAATAATTCCTCTTTTGCCATATAATGAACAACTCGATTAGAAAATGCTACACCGATAAGAGGTGGATCCCAATTGCTTTTATGATTAGGTGCTACAATCACAGCCCCTTTAACCGGAATATTTTCTCGCCCTTCTACATGTAAATGAAATATTTTGAAAAACACGATATTTAAAATCCATCGTGTAATTGTATATAGAAAATGCTTCATAAAACTCCCTTTGTTAATTAATTAATTAATTATTTATTTTTTACCATATGTAAAAGTAATTCAGCTGTTTCCTCTAAAGTTAAATCACTATTATCTATAATAACCGCATCTTCTGCCGGTCTAAGAGGAGACACCTCTCGATGACTATCTTTCCAATCTCTTTTTTCTATTTCCTTCTCCACCTCTTCTAAAGTGATATCGGAATAAATAGTTTTAAATTCCTTAAATCGTCTTTCTGCACGTTTATGGACAGAGGCTGTCAAAAATACTTTAAAATCCGCATTAGGCAAAACAACAGTACCTATATCTCGTCCATCCAAAACAATACCGCCTTTATCAGCAATGTTTCTTTGAATCGAAACCATAGCTTCACGGACAGTACTGATAGATGCAATTTCTGAAACTTTAGCAGACACCTCAGGAGTTCTTAAATGAGAGGTTATATCTGTTCCTTCAATCAATACATGCATGCCATCCGTTTCTGCTGTTACTTCCATAGATAAAGACTTCGCCATATCTGCAATTTCCAAAGGTGTTGTTATATCTCTCTTTATAGACTCATAAGTTACGGCTCTGTACATAGCTCCCGTATCTAAATAAGTGTAAGATAATTTGCCTGCTAATATTTTAGCAACACTGCTCTTTCCTGCACCTGCCGGTCCATCAATAGCAATTGACCATCTTTTCATTATGAGTCCATCCCTCCCAATATAGATAACGCAGCACTATACCCGGTAGAGAAAGCTGCTTGTAGATTATATCCCCCTGTAAAAGCATGAATATCTATTACTTCTCCTGCAAAATAGAGATTCTTACAAAGTTTAGACTCCATTGTTTTAGCATTAATTTCTTTAGTAGAAATACCGCCGGCAGTAACAATAGCTTCTTCTATAGGTCTTGTGCCGATGATAGTTATTGGCATATTTTTAAGAGTAGTAACCAACTTTTGTCGTTGTGCTTTTGTTAGCTCTGATACCGGATAATTGGGGGGAATTTGAGCCAAATCAAGAACTATATCAATCATTCTATGTGGTAATAAGTCTTGCATAGCTCCTGCTATCTGCTTTAAATGATACTTTTCTAAATCACGTAACACTCTCTTATCCAGTTTTTTTTCAGACAAAGCAGGCTTCATATCAAGCGAAGCAGACACTGATAATCCTAAAGAAAGCCATAATGATACTTTATCACTTAAAGATAGTACTATAGGTCCCGTGATTCCAAAATGGGTAAACATCATCTCGCCCATTTCTGTCGCCATTTTCTTACTTCCTCCGGAGACGGTTAATCGAATATTTTTTAATGACAATCCTTGTAATTTTTTGCACCAATCTTCTTTTGTAATAAAAGGAATAAGCACCGGTCTTATCGGTATAATTGTATGTCCGGCTTCTTTTGCTAACAAATAGCCATCACCGGTCGACCCGGTTCTTGGATACGATTTTCCTCCGGTACAAATAATAACGGCATCACAAGCATAATTTCCTCTATCGGTATTAACCCCCTTAACATTCCCATCGTAAATGTCTAAATGTCGAACCGGCTCTTCTAAATGTACATCCACTTTATATTCTTTTAACTTACGCATAAACAAATATCGTACATCTTGTGCACTTTCACTCGCAGGAAATACACGTCCACCTCTTTCCGTAACCGTTTCCAATCCCCATTCATGAAATATATGTAGTAAATCTTCGTTTGAAAATCTACTGTAAGAACTAAATAAAAACTTGCCATTTCCCGGTGTCATTTTTATAAACTCTGTAATAGGCTTAGCATTGGTAATATTACATCGACCTTTTCCTGTAATCCCCATCTTTAACCCGACACGATTCATCTTTTCGAATAAAGTAACTTTACAACCATGATGTGCTGCCATAACGGAAGCAAAAAGTCCGGCAACACCACCGCCAATCACAATAATATGTTTATTGATGCAACTCATATAGCTTCTTTACCTCCTCGGAAGTTAAACGACGAAACTCTCCTCTTGGTACACCTTTAAGAGTAAGAAAGCTATATTTAACACGTTCTAATTTAAATACGGGATAATGGAAGACTTCCATCATACGACGAATTTCTCTATTTTTCCCCTCATGTAATGTCATTTGGATATGTGTTCTATTTCTATCTGATTCATATGAGAGAACTTTTACCTTACAAGGAGCTGTTCTTGTTCCATCTTTAAGTTTAACACCTCGACTCATATTATCCGCCAGTGTTTGTGAAAACTTACCTCTTACAGTAACTTCATATACCTTTTCTACACCTTTACTGGGATGAGTCAATAAGTAATCCAAATTCCCATCATTAGTCATAAGAAGTAATCCTTCTGAATGATAATCCAATCGACCTACCGGGAAAATTCTTTCCCTTACGTTAGGAAAATATTGAATAACCGTTCTGCGTCCTGCAGGATCAGAGACACTGGTAATAACACAATCGGGTTTATTAAACAAAAAATAACGAGGTTTTTCTTGATGAATAAGTTCCCCTTTAACCTCAATCTTATCTCTTTTTAAATCCGCTTCGGTTCCTAATTCACGAACCACTTTTCCATTAACTTTCACTTGTCCCTCTTGAATCAATAATTCAGCTTTACGCCGTGAACAAATGCCTGCATGACTTATAATTTTTTGTAATCTTTCTTTCAAAATAGTAGTCCTTCCTTGGGCAGAGAATTCCATTTCTCCCTTAATTCATGCACATCAGATAATCCTGTACATTTTAAAAACAATTGTGTAGTTCCATATAAAATAGGACGTCCGGGAATATTCATTCGACCACGTTCTTCCACCAAACCTTTATGTAATAAAACAGATAAAACTCGCCCTACGGATACACCCCGAATACGTTCTATTTCAGATCTTGTAACAGGCTCTTTAGAAGCAACCACTGCTAAAGTTTCTAATGCAGCAGAGGAAATTTTATCGGTTTCACCTACCATCTCAGTAAGCCAAGCATCATATTCTTTTTTCGTAACAATAGCCCATCCGGCTCCTGTCTCGTGAAGAGTAATACCTGATACTGTATTATTATATTTAGATTGCAAAACTTCCAGTGCTTTACGAATATCCGACTCCTTCTCTTTAAATGTTTCTATCATTTCTTTTAAAAGAACAGGGTGTCCTTTAATAAACAAAAACGCTTCTAAAGCAGCTGCCATTCTATTTATATTTTTCATACAGTCTCCTTTATTACAAGTTCCGAATCATTATCTTCAATAATTACTTCCCCAATTCTCATTAATTCCAATAAAGCAACTAAAGAAACTGCTAATCGCAATCGCGTATATTGTTTTTTAAAAAAAGAATATACGCTTACACAATGAAATTCTCTTATCACTTGTCTCAAACTTTTTACAGCATCGTCCAAAGTAAATTCTTCTCTTATGTATACTTTTTCTTCTTTAATTTCCATCTCTTCCTGCAAAGCTAAAAATGCAGCATGTAATTTAGCAAGAGGAATTTGTCCATTAAACACCTTTGATTTTATTTCTAAAGGTTCTCTTGTTCTATAAGGCTTCTGCTCTTCTATCAAAGAGTCAATACGAGCCTTAATCTCTTTCATTACTTTAAATTCTTCTAAAGATCTTGCTAATTCTTCACGAGGGTCTTCACTTTCTCCATTCTCTTGCCGCCTTTTAGGTAGTAAAGTTTTTGATTTGATATACAACAAATTAGCTGCCATCTCAAAAAATTCACTTCCTAAAGGAAGATTAAATTCATCCGCATCATGTAAATAATCAAGATATTGCTCCGTAATTAAATGAATTGGAATATCGTGAATATCAATTCTATTTTTATTTACTAAATAAATTAATAGATCCATAGGGCCTTCGAAGACAGGAATAGAAATTTCATATTTTTCTTTTTCAAACATATTTCCTTTCCTCCTTATCTTCCAATTATTATATTCTCTACCATTTTATTATATAATACAAAATATTTCTGCAAAAATCGTTTATAAAAATATGCATACCTTTTTATGCTATCATACTGTTATTTTATTCTCAATTTTCAAAAATTTGACAATATATATACTAAATGAGATAATATGTAAGCTATTTCAATTCCGGAATAGTATATAATTTTATAGAAGAGGTGACTTACACAATGGCAACAAACAGAAATCCCCGTTTTAAGACCAGCAGACGATTTGGACTTAACATTTATGGCCATGCGAAAGCGTTAAAACGGCAACCGGCTGAAGCTCGTCAGAAGAAACAATCTGAATACGGCATGCAGCTCACAGAAAAACAAAAAGTGAAAGCGATGTACAATGTTCTTGAAAGACAGTTCTATCGCTATTATGATAAAGCAAGACGTATGAGCGGCGTCGTTGGTACCAACTTGCTTGTTCTCCTTGAAACAAGATTGGACAACTTAGTATACCGTGCAGGATTCGCTCGTTCTATCCGCCAAGCTCGTCAGATGGTTAATCATGGATTAATCAATGTAGATGGCAAAAAGGTGGATATTCCATCTTATCCGGTAAAACCGGGACAGGTTATTTCTTTACGCGAAAATCATCGTGCAAACGAAATGTTTAAGCAGTCTTTCCAGGAAATTAAATCTTTCGATCTTCCATATATTGAAAAGAGCTTTGATAACTGGTCTGTAACATTGACTCGTATGCCACTTCGTGAAGAATTACCATACAAGGACGAAGTAAACGAAACGTATATCGTCGAATTGTACTCCAAGTAGTACGAGTGTTTTTGTACTTTAAACTCAAAAGCACAAAATATTAGTAAGAATCTGAACAAAACACAAAAAACGATAAGATTGCAACGATTAATTTCTTGTATTTTATCGTTTTTTTTATTCAGTTTTTGACGGTTTTATTGACGATTTATAGAATCTTTACACTAAAAAAAGCACCTACTAATTATAGTAAGTGCTTTTCATGTTTTATTTTAAAATAAACCCAACTAAAAATAAACCAGCCACTCCGGCATATACACTCCGCTGTCTTTTGACTACCCTCGCTTTATGTTCAAGGGATTCTATTTGCATAGTCAACTGATTCAAAGATTCTTCTTGCTTTTTTAATGTCTTCTCTGCTTGAGTCAATGATATCTTGCTCTCCTTTAATAATGACTGCGTTCTGGTCAACTGTTCTTTTAACGTCTTCAGTTGTTTCTGTAATGTTTTCAGTTGTTTCTGTTGCTCGTTTGAGTTCGCTTTCTGCATATTCAAGTTTTCTTCCAGCTCGTTCAACTTCATCTCTAGCCTGTTTATTATATTCTTGACTTCGCTGTATTGATTGATAGGTATCAATATATTTTGTTCTGCCGTTACAGATGTATAAGCATATGATGGCAAACAACAAGATACCAGCACCAAGAATATAAAACTTATACAAACTAAACATATTTTTAATTTTTGTTTTAATATTATCCACATTTTTACCTCATTTCATCAATAAAACCACTCAAAATTTACAATTTCCTTAAAACCTTATCTAAAATGCGATTAAACGCATTTTAACTTTTTTGCGACAAATATAATCACGGTACATCATCAACACGTGTCAAAACGTCACAGTTTTTAGTGACTTTTTCTAAAAATAAATTAAAATAATATATTCGCATCAAATTCTTGTCCATCAATAATCTCCCTAAAAGAATATTGCCATATATTACATTTTCTTCTTGGTTCGGATACATAAGGTTCGGCAAGCCATAAACTACAACCACCTAACTGTTCATAATCAATGTAATTATCAAGCCAATCATTATTAGCATAAATCCCTGCCACATATCCATCTTTCCAAAAACGATTAACGGCGATTGAACACATATTAGTTATGGTTTGCCACGAGGGCATCCCGTGACGTTGTTTATAGCAATCAGCATCTTCCATGTCAAAATATACTCCTAACAATTTATCAGGAGTAAGTCCGCATTGCTTGAGCGTATTAACTACAAATTCTGCTTCTTGTTTTGCCCTTTCTTCGTTTAATGCATAAGAATAATGGTATGCTCCTATTTGCAGTCCACAACGTAACGCTTCATTTACATTACGATAAAAACATTCATCTAAATGTCCATTGCCATAGCCTACCCTAATAATTGCAAATTCAAACCCTGCATTTTTTACACTTTCAAAATCAACAACACCATTATTTTCTGACACATCTATTCCCTTCATAATTAATTCCTTTCTTAAAATACAAAAGCCTACTATAATAGTAGGCTTTCTTTTATTGCACTCGACTACGTCCTAACGCTCTTCTTGAGATGTTAACTCTTGATTTGTTTAACTCATCCAATATCTGTCTTTTCTGATCTGGTGTCATAGTTTTGTCATTAATAACTATCTTTTCTGCTTTATAAACACGTCCTAAAGCGTTCACCGCATTTTTATATTGAGTATATTTTCTTAAATCTAGTGATTCTGATTTTTCTCCTGTCAGTTTAAATGCATTATATAATTTCTCCTGTTCTTCATACGCACCTCTTATTATTTGCTCTGAATTGCTAGACTTATACGGAGTTGCTAAAAACCTTCGAATAACCGGATATTCGGAAAATTTCTTAGCCGGTCTTGTTTCAGATAAACCCATCACACCGTCAATAAGTTCATTAGTTAACTTTCCCATTCCCCCTGTATATTCATAAATAGCATTATCTATTTTTCTAGGGATTAAATTAGTAAGTTCTCCTACCTTTCTAGCAACATAACTGGTATTGTTTCCATACTGGTACTTAGCCGGCAGTTTTTCTTCAGATATTTGTAACTTGTCAAGTCACTTTTGTGTTATTTTTATATTTTTTTGTTGCTTTTGAAGTTCAAAGGATATATATTAAAGGATATATATTATATGTAGGGGTGTTTATAATGAATTTTAATAGAGGCGAACTTCTAAAAGATTTAAGAATTAAAAAAGGTTTTACCCTTGAAGAAGTCGGCGTTTATATAGGTGTTACAAAACAAACGCTATTTAAATACGAAAACAATATAATTACAAACATTCCTTCTGATAAAATAGAATCTTTATCAAGACTATACGGTGTTTCTCCATCCGTTATAATGGGGTGGGAATCTCCATCTACAAAGATAAAAAAACATGTAGTAGAAATAGAAGATATTCTTTCTTCTGCTACATATATGACATATGGCGGTAAAGAATTAAGCGATAAAGAAAAGAAACAAATTAGAAATATATTAAAAACAATTCTTGAGGAATAGTAATGAAACGTATGTATCCTTTAGTATTGGATATAGTAAGACAATATGAAACAAACAACCCGTATGAATTATGCAAATTTATGAACATATCCGTTGTTCATACAGATAGCATTGACTCATACGGATTATTAGTTAAAGTGTTAAATAAAAAGATTATATTAATACATTCGAATTTAGATAATAATCAACGTAGTGTTGTTCTTGCTCACGAATTAGGACACGTGATACTTCATAAAGGCGGTTATCATTTATTTGATATACATAAGCTATCTGTATCTAAGCAAGACAAAAAAGAGTATGAAGCTAATAAATTTGCCTTTTTATTGAGAGCTCATACGTGTCTAAGAAACAACCCTACTATGATAGATAGTATCAAGGGCGAGAAAACACTTACACTTAAAGATACATTAGAGTTGTTAAAAACATTTAGTAAAGAAAGCTGTTTTATGAGGCGGGCGTAATTTATGAATTTAATAACAATTCCAGCTTTAATAATTTTTGTAATTATGGGTGTTTTGTTTATACCGAATGAATTTAAACTACCCCCTAGCGAGAAATGCACGATAGGCAGTGGATATATATTACTTCACTGGGGGATATTTTTCTGTATTTTTATATACTTGTTGTTAGTTCACGATACTAAATCCCTTATGTTATATGTAATAGATTCATATTTAACATTAATTTATATTGCACAAAGAACACCCCACAAAGAATTTGTTAATCATGATAAAGCACTGTTGTTTAAAGAAAAGCAAGAGTTTGTTTTCGGTGTCATTGGAATATACTCATTTATAATGTTTATATTAGCAGTGGCTGTATAATATAGAGATTAATATTGTCAACATTCAACTATTAGTTGATAGTTCAATGTGTGCAATAAAAAATGTCTCGTCATGTGACAATACATGCGAGCTTTTAATTTAATAGGATTAGCAGTTGCAGTATTAGCTAAAATTATATAGTTATTAAGGAGATAAAAATGTCGTTTATAAAAAGATTGTTTTTAACTACTACATCGATTATTATGTCATGTTCATTTTTAGTTAATAGCTTAAATTCATTTATTGTTATTTTAGCTCCTTTAGCAATTATCGCTTGGACTTTGCTTTCCTATAGCTCAAGCACATTAATAGATGTAGTGGTATGCTCCGCGCATTTTGTAAAGTTTATGATAATTCCATTTATTTTAAGTTTACTATTTTCGGCTTTTGAATATTATTTATTAGCAAAAAACAAAAGGATAATTGTTTGTTTTTTGTTCACAATTGCACATATATTGTTTGCCAATCTATGCGTTTTTTATTGGTCAAAAATATTTGAGTTTTTATCTTTAAACATCCCTGTTAGTTTTACCTATGCTTGTATCGCTTCTGTTTTTTCTGTAACAGTTCCACTATTTTTTATATCTATGGTGATTCATTTGTTTTTCCCTCAAAGTTTGATTAATGTTTTTGTAGATTCTAATGTTACAGCTTTAATTGCTTCAATGTTTATATTTTTGATATCAGGAAACGAAAATTACGCAATAACATGCTTTTGGATAATTAATATTCTTTTATTAATTCCGCAATTTGTATCATTATATAACCCTGAAATAGAAAATTTATCTAACAATTTATAAAGGATATGCTTAACTATGAATTTCAAGCTAAATAAACTTACACTTTCTCTAATTTTAAATGCAATCTGTACTGTTGCAGTAATTGCTCTTTCGATAGTAGTTTCGAACCAACAATCAGAAATTAAAATACTTCAAAAGAACCAAATAATTACCACAGATATTTCTACTTATGATAGTCGTATATTAGATTGTGAAAATAGAATTTTAGACTTAGAAGATAACCTATCAAGTTCAAATGACCGTATAGATGATTTAATCCGTGCTTTCAATTCTTTAGTATCTGAATTAAACGGTTGGCAATTTATTTGATAACCGTAAAAATAATTAATAAACTTATATATTTTATTAATGCATTTGACTTTTTTGCAAAATTTCTGTATTATAAGCATAGATTGAGCCGTGGCGTATTGCACAAAGCGGACCAAGCCCTAATACAGAAATGTGTTAGGGCTTTTATCATGGAAAATAAAAAATCAATTCTTAAACCTACAACATTAACAGAACAATTAACTATTCTAAAAAAACGGAATATTATTGTTCCTCCTCAATACGAAACAGTACTTCTGCAATATGGATACTATAACTTAATAAATGGATATAAAGACCCATTTATAGATAAAGTTAAATCAAATAAATTAGGGCAAGATTATTATAAAGACGGTACATCATTACAACATATTGTTGAATTATATCGTTTTGATGCTCTATTAAGACAAAATCTTTTATATTGTATAGTTACAGTAGAAACTCAAATAAAATCACTTATTTCTCTTCATTTTTCTTTACGTTTTGGTTCATCACATTGGGAATATTTAACTCCTAACTCATTTACCAAATCTCCATCAAAACAATATCATGTCAATAAACTTATTAATACATTACAAACAAGTATATCTAAATTTCAAAACGAAAAGAAACATCCTGCTATATGTCATTTTATGAATACTTATAATCAAGTCCCCCTTTGGGTTTTAAACACCATTATGGAATTTGGTAAAATGAGTAACTTTTATGATGATTTACCGGATGACATGCAAAAAACTATTGCAAAAGAAATAAATCCTAATTTAACACCTAAAAAGTTAATATCTATTCTTTATTATTTAACATCCATAAGAAATAAGTGTGCTCATAATAACCGACTATATATCCACAAAATGGACCAACGCGCTTCAAGAGTATCTATGATACCCCAACTCTTAATTCATCAAGAACTAAATATTCCTTACAACGATAAGATAAACCAATATCAATATGGACAAGACGATATTTTAGCTGCTATCCTTTGCCTTTCTGTATTTTTTGACCAAACAAAAATGTTTGTAATTGATTATGAAGGAATAGAAACGTCATTACGAAATCTTAGCAAAAATATTCCTAATGATGCAGCTGTTTTTGTAAGAGAAATAACGGGACTTCATGAAAACATTTTAAAACAATTACACAAGAAATACGGTGAAACAGTTAAACAATAAAAAAATGGCTCGTATGTGACAATCACATGCGAGCTTTTTATTAAGGAGTATATATGGGATTACAAATTAACTTTACAATAAGAAAAAAAGACAACGGATACCAATTAATAGGGTCTTATAAAGTAGGTAGAAAATGGAAGCAAAAAAGCAAACAAGGTTTTGAAACAAAAGCTAAAGCTAAATCTTATCAACGAGAAATGATGGATAAAATAGAATCTACCATATCATTAACAGATGATATGGATTTACTTGATATGACATTTCTTGAGTTTGCTTTAAATGTGTTTTTAAAAGATAAAATATCCTCTTTATCTGAGACAACAATAATCTCTTATCAAAGATCTATTGAACGAGTTAAATTATTACACAACATTAAAGTAGTTGATTTGTCTTATCTCAATATAAAAAAAGCTATTGATGATGTAAGAAGTAGATTATCTATAGGAACTACTAATTTAGTTATTAGAATATTAAAATCAGTAATTAAGCATGCAATGAAATATAAACTACTAACCGAAGATTTAACAGTTCATATTTCACAATTCCCCGATAAACGAACAGAAAAGAAATTATCTCTTAATGATGATTTATATATTAAATTAGAATCTTCGCTTAATTATAAGACGGATATTGATGATATGTTTATATTAACTGCAATGAAAACGGGATTAAGAAAAAGTGAAATATTTGGAATTACATGGGAAGATATTAATTTTGACGAATCAACTATATCAGTTAATAAACAATATCATCTGCATAAGTTTGCTCCTGTAAAAAATAAATATGGAAATAGAATTATTCCTATTCCGTCAAAACTAAATAATTTATTTATATACTGGAAGAATATCAAACAAGATATACCTAATAACTCTAGGGTATTTATGAAAGCATCTAGCACCCCAAAATTAAATTCCAAAATAAAAAAACACGTTGGAGAAAAATATTCCCTCCATTCGTTAAGACACACTTATGCAACTAGGCTACTTGCTAACAATGTAGATATAAAAACAGTATCCGCTTTATTAGGAGACACTGTAGAAACTGTAATTAACAACTATATTCACTACACTGATGATATGCGAAAAAATGCATCAGTATTAATAGAAAAAATATTATAATTATTTTTGCCGTTTTTATTGACGAACCATCATCTAATTCAGTAACTATCGTATAAATCGATATATTAAATTGTACTACAAGTAATTGCAAAACAATATTACTTGCAAAAGCCAAGAATATCTATTCTTGGCTTTTTATTTTTATATAATGCTAATTGCAATAAAAAAGAGGAATTTCAGTAATTCCTCTTTTTATTTTATCCAATATGATTTCTAAGTTCAGATATAGCTGCATAAATAGTCGAAAAAGGACTATCACTATCTTGTTCCGGTACAAAACGTAAAAATTTGTCTCCTATTCGTAATTCACAACGAGATAATCTTTGAATCGGTCCATACTTTTTTCTATCCCAAGGATTGGTATTTACCCCGGAAGACTTAGTATTGGTAATAAATTGCTTTTGCGGTAATTGTAAAATAAAAGCTACTGATTTTGCAAAATTGTCTATAACCGTTTTATTAAGGGTACCTTTACACTTTTCTCCCGGTATTCTCCAATTTATACATTCCCATGTAAGTTCTTTACAATTTAAAATATATTCAAATTGTCCACCGTTTTCAATAGACTGCCCATCTGATATGTTAATAGTAATATAAGAATTTAAAATATCTTTTATTGCTTCCGTTTTACTTATAGGTGTAGTTTTATCACAATATGTATCTTTACCATGAGTTGCCTTTTTTACTAATTCATCAAAATTATATTGTGACATTACTATCATCTCCTGAAATTTTAACTATACTAATTACTCTATATCAGAACCTTTTCTCCAATAAGGGGTATCTATACCAATAACATCTCTTGATATAAAGTTAACATTTCCATATCTCTCAAAATGCTTAGTTGCAAGTTTGACATATTTAAATCCGATATGAAGCATTAGAATGTTGACATATACAATTACAATATTTCCTAAATCTTCAAATGCCCACATACGACTTAAATCATAGCCTGCAATACTACTTAAAATCCCAAACGCAGAAACAAAAATGCAAAGAATTCTAATTGCCGTTACAAATATAGGATTATCACTAATACGTCTTGCAGAAATTTCTGAAAATGTGACCATACCTATAACACAAGTATAAGCAAACATAGAGAAACAAAGTGATAATAAAAAGCTGATAACGGTTTCTAAAAAACCAGGTGTCATAGAACTGATAGACATTAAAAATCGAGAATATGTTTCTGCCGCTTCCCATCCTTGCGGATCTATCATATACCGATGTGCCATGATAATAATAAAAGCAGTCATCGTACAAATAATATGTGTATCTAAAAATACACCTACAGCACCAACAAGTCCCTGTTCACAAGGATGCTTAGCCCCTGCAACACCGGCAGCCATAGTAATCGTACCCTGCCCCGCTTCATTAGACATCAATCCACGTTTTACGCCCTGTACTAAAGTAATTCCTAAAGCCCCGCCAAACATAGCATCCGGTGTAAATGCTCCTTCAAATACCACATGAAAGAAATAAGGAACATTTTCATAATTGTACAAAATTAATGAAATAACTGTTAATATATATATGCTTGTCATAATAGGAACTACAATATCACACGCTTTTGTTACTCGCTTAATGCCACCAAAAGCCATTAATGCTACTAAAAAAATAACAACAGCTGCAATGTAATAATAAACATCTGATTGTACTGAAAAATCTGTACCGGTAATAATACGTGTTAAAGACGCAATCCCTGTAACAGTATTAAAGCTGTCTACCGGAATCCCACATAAGCTGTACATAATATATGCACTAGACGCAATAACACCGACCCAAGCCTTATTATTACAAAGAGTCTTGGCATAATAAGGAAGTCCTCCAATAAATTCATTACCACGGCGTTCCTTAAAAATTTGTGCCAAGGTACTTTCTACATAGGAGGTTGCCATTCCAAAAAATGCAGATACCCACATCCAAAATAAAGCACCGGGGCCTCCGACAGCAATAGCTCCTGTTACACCTAAAATATTTCCCGGTCCTATACGAATTCCGGAGCTTAAAAGAAAGGCGGTCAAAGGAGAAATTCCCGTATTACCTTCATATTTTCTTGCTAAAATTTTTACGCCTTTCTTAAACCAAGCAACTTGAATAAAACGTAATTTAAATGTGAAGTAAATACCGGACCCTACTAAAATAAATGTAGAAAAAGAAAATTCTCCTAAAACGGGAATGGAACTATACCATTCAAAATTAGTCGGAAATTCCCAAAAGAAATCAGAAACTGGACCAATGATCGAAACCACCAAATCGATAAAATAAAAAATACTGTCCATATATAGCCTCCACAATACATAATGATATAAATATCATCTTATTTTCACACATGAAATAAATATATCATGAAAATTCTTTTTTTCATAATATCTATTTCTTAACTATACTATTAAAGAGGTTTTATCATGTATAAACGTATATCTCATATTTTTATTATTATGCTTTTCTTTATTTTTGCAACCACTCCAATAATAGCTAATATGCCCCCAACAATATCTGCAGATTCGGCAATTCTCATGGAGGAAAAAACAGGAATGGTTCTCTATGAAAAAAATCCGGATAAACAAGAATATCCGGCAAGTATGACTAAAATAATGACTTTAATTCTTTCATTAAAAGATAATCATTTAAATCATATCATTCAAATCAGTCCTGAAGCAGCTCATGTAGAATCTACTATACTAAAAGAAGGAGAATGGATAACGGTAGAACAATTACTGTATTTAATGATGCTGGACTCCGACAATGGAGCAGCTATCGCTTTAGGCGAGTATATCAGTGGAGATATAGACACCTTCTCTTCTCTAATGAACCAAGAAGCTCTTCAACTGGGCGCTATGCATACAAATTTCAGTAACCCGAATGGAATGCCCAATAATAATCATTATTCTACGGCTAGAGATATAGCAATTATTGCCAGACAAGGTCTTTCCATACCACATTTTAAACAAATTGTAAGTACGAAAAATAAAAGAATACATTTTATACATCCGCAAATTTATTATGATATAGAAAATACTAATCAACTTTTATTTTCTTACACAGGTGCTATAGGCATAAAAACAGGATGGACTAATGCAGCAAAAGGATGTTTAGCCGCAGCTGCTACACGTAAAGGATATACATTAATTGTTGTAGTCATGCACTCAGATACCGGACAAAGCCGTTTTAATGAAGCTGCCGCTCTACTTGATTACGGTTTTTCTTTAAGAGAATAACTAAGTTTATAATAGTTGGTTGTAATATTTCATAAAATAAATACGTCCCGTTCCAATATAAAGAACGGGACGTGTTTATTTATATATAGTAAATTCAACTTAGTTTTTTCTTCATCCATATATGTGGGCAATGCTCATCAAAAAAAGCTTCTCCATAAGCTTTATAACCTAATGATTCATAAAAAGGAGTTGTCGTTATTTGTGCTGCTAAACATAATACACTTTCGCCTTTATCTACAACTACTTGTTCAGCTTCTTTAAGTAATTCTGTTCCGTAATGATTGCCTCTAGCATTTTTTAACACCGCTACACGTCCAATAAGATACGCTTGCATCTCTGCATCCCAAAATACACGACAAGTACCTACCGGCTTTCCCTCTTTGTATAAAACAATATGGATAGCTCGATTATCTATATCATCAAATTCATTTTTAAACCCCTGCTCTTCCATAAATACTTTTATTCTAATCATTTTCGATTCTTCGGGAAGATTTATAAACGTTTTAAACGTGTATCATATATAACCTCTCTATATCTCTTATTATATAAATAAGATTTTTTGTTAACAATTCTTATAGATAAAAACAATCATCGTATAATACGATGATTGTTTCAATTATATAGTTATAGGCAAAACTTATTAGGACATCTTAAACTTATATAAATATATTTCTTCTATAATTAAAGCTCCAAATCCGGCTACAATACCAATAATTTCACTATCAGTAAATCCGGCTGCCAAGTATCCGATAACACAAGCTGCTATAACAGTTAATGCATAAGGAAGTTGTGTTGAAACATGATCAATGTGATGACATTGTGCTCCGGCAGAAGCCATAATTGTAGTATCTGCAATAGGAGACATATGATCTCCTGCTACAGAGCCGGATAAAACAGCTGCTACTGTAATAGTTAAAAAATTAATATCCTGTGTTCCTACTACAGCCACAACAATAGGAATTAATATACCAAATGTTCCCCAAGAGCTTCCTGTTGAAAAAGACAAAATTAAAGCCACTAAGAAAAACAATGTAGGTAATAATGTCATAATGGTGGTATTCCCTCTTACTAAAGCCCCGATATACCCACCAAGATCCATAAATTCACTGCTACAAACACCAGCTAACCCCCATGCCAATGCCAATAAAAGAATAGCAGGTGTCATAGATTTGAAACCTTCAATATAACATTTACAGAGCGGTTCAAACCCTAGTACTTTGCGAGGCAAATACCAAAACATTGTTATCAACAATGCAGCAAAAGCACCAATAACCAGACCTCTCATAGAATCGCATTGTGAAAAAGCTTGACCAACAGAAACTCCATTTAATATGCCACCGGTATATAGCATACCGAAAATACAAAATCCGATAAGAACAAATAATGGCAAAATTAAATCAATAATAGTACCGTTCCCTTCCGGTTTTGTAACAGACTCTTCTTCAACCGGCTCTGTACTAATATATAATTCATTCCGTTCTTTTTCTTCTAAAGCTTTCATTTTAGAGTAATCTTTCCCACTCCAAATCATGAATAGCATAAAAAATAACGTAAGCCAAGCATAGAGATTAAGTGGAACTGTATGAACAAAAAGAGAAAATCCATCTACCCCTGAGCCTTCAGGAAAAGAAGAGGCTACTGCTGCTGCCCAGCTGGATACCGGAGCTAAAATACATACAGGTGCAGCTGTAGCATCAATAACATATGCCAGTTTTGCACGTGTAATATGAAATTTATCTGTTACCGGACGCATAACTGTACCTACCGTAAGACAGTTAAAGTAGTCATCTATGAATATAATAACTCCCAATAACATAGTAATGAGCATAGCCATACGCTTACCTTTAATCGCCTTAGCTGCCCACTCTCCATAAGCTTGTGATGCCCCGGATTTATTAATCATAGAGACAAAAATACCAAGTAGCACTAAAAAAACAAGAAGAAAAGCATTTTCTCCTATTGCCGTAGTAATAATAGAAAACATTGTATTTATTGATCCCAAAAAATCGAACGCAGTAAATAAAAGAGCTCCTGCAAATACACCAATAATCAATGCAGAATATACTTCTTTAGTTACCATCGCCAAAACAACTGTTATCAACGGCGGAATAAGAGCCCATGCTGTATGTGCCAATAGAATATCCTCCTTGTTTTTTATTCTGAGAGTACAAAACTTCATTATCATACTTCCAGATTCATATTATGTTTATATCTTGATTATAAGTCTTATCTGACTTATGTCAATAGAAACTGCTTTTTACAATTTATAAATATTATAAACTTCTTTCTAAAAAACCTTATTTTTGCACTAGTTTAATAAAAGCACTAATAGTTATACTTAAAAAAGTTTATATTGATAAATAATAACCATTACAATAAGCAGACTTATAAAACCTGCCAGTGTTCCCATTAACCCAACAGAAGTTATACCGGCAACTACATAACCAATAACAGAACAAGTAATAATAATTAAACCATAAGGTAATTGTGTTGCAACATGATCTAAGTGATTACATTGTGCTCCGGTGGAAGACATGATAGTAGTATCTGAAATAGGAGACAAATGATCTCCTGCAACGGCTCCTGACAATACAGCAGCTACAGTAATCGTCAACAACGCTATATTAGATTCCCCGGTAATAGCAACAATAATAGGAATTAAGATTCCAAAAGTTCCCCAAGAAGTGCCGGTCGCAAAAGATAGCCCAACAGCTACTAAGAAAAAGAATACAGGAAGTAAAGTCGCAATTGTCGTACTACCACTCACTAAAGTTGCTACATACCCACCAAGATCAAGATAATCTTTACTACAAATACCGGATAAAGTCCATGCTAAGCTAAGAATAAGCATCCCCGGAACCATTGCTTTAAATCCATCTACATAACATTGGCAAAATTCACTAAAAGTAAGTATCTTTCTTGGTATATAAAAAATAAAAGTAAATACCAAGCCCATAAAAGAACCAATAACTAACCCACGAGAAGCCTCTGAGTTTGCAAAAGACTCTTGTATAGTTGCACCTTCTAAAATTCCTCCTGTATACATAATTCCAAAGGTACAAGCAATAATAAGTGCTATTAAAGGGAGTAACAAATCAATAATTTTGCCATTGCCCACAGGGATAGTTGCCGAGTCATCTACGCTTTTATTAATTACCAGTTCATTAATATTTTTCTCTTCTAATTGTTTCATTTTGGAAAAGTCTTTGCCTGTCCAATTTAAGAAAACCATAAACACTAAAGTAAACAATGCATATAAATTAACTGGGATTGTTTGTAAAAATAAAGAAAACCCATCGATACCACTGCCTTGAGGAAGTGAAGATGATACTGCCGCCGCCCAACTGGAAATAGGTGCAAGAATACATATCGGTGCAGCCGTAGCATCAATCAAGTATGCTAATTTTGCACGACTAATGTGAAATTTATCCGTTACGGGACGCATAACCGTACCTACCGTAAGACAGTTAAAGTAATCGTCAATAAATATAATAATACCTAAAAGCATAGTTACAAACATAGCCATGCGTCTCCCTTTAATAGCTTTAGTCGCCCATTCTCCATAAGCTTCAGATGCGCCGGATTTATTAACAGCAGCAACAAAAATTCCAAGTATAATCATGAACATTAAAATATAAACATTTCCGCCAATCTTATCATTCATAATTTGAAAAGTAGTAGCAATGCTCCCCAAAATACTATATTGAGAATACATGAATGTACCAAAAAATATCCCGGTAAATAAAGACATATATACTTCCTTAGTAGTCAATGCCAAAATAATTGTTACAATTGGCGGCAAAATTGCCCAAACGGTATGTACCATATTTTCACCCCTCCATTAGAAATATAGTTTCAGCTGATATTTCTTATATATTATTTTCATCAACAAGATTATGAGTCTCACCGAATAACCTGTCAAGAACCTATTTTTTTATAAATGATAATAACTAACAATATGTATAATATTTAGCTGGTCATATATGTAATAAAATTAGATTTTACAAGGATATTTTTATATTTTAATTTATACGAATTCTAGTTAAACAAAAATTTTTACTACTATTAAAAAAAATATCTATTATTCAGGTGTAAAAATAAAAAAGAAGACTATATTTTATAGTCTTCTTTTTTATTTAATAATCAAATACCTATATTTGATTATTAATCCTCCGGCAGCAAATACTTTAACAATATCCCCCAAAATAAAAGGAAATACGCAAATTGTCATTGCCTGCCATACTTCCATTTGTGTAAGAAATATAAACCAGCTAATTCCGCAAAGATAACAAGTTAACACACTCATAAACATACCTACAAAAATAATATATTTTTTATCCATATATTTTTCTGTAACTACACCCGTAATAAAAGCGGTAGTAATATATCCTATAATAAACCCTCCGGTAGGACCAACTAATACGGAAATTCCCGATTTTCCCATAGCAAATATCGGTAATCCAATACTTCCTAACAAAATGTATATAAGAACACTTATTGTTCCATATTTTCGACCTAAAAATCCCCCAGCTAATAAAATTCCAAAATTAGCTAAACTAATAGGCACCGGTTGAATCGGTATAATCAATTGGGCACATATAGCAATAACTGCTGCAAATACAGCACAAAGAACTTGCTGTTCCACTTTCATTCAATTCCTACCTCCTGACTAATATTCCTGATTTTTTAGTCAGTATAGAATACATTTTTCACTTTGTCAATTTACATTACACTGAGTCGTTTACAATAAAAATTAGTATCAAAGGAAAGTCATTTAGACTTATCTTTGATACTATCAAAATTACATCCCTGCTAAAGAAGGAGCTGCTTTTTTTAATTTTTTTAATGCCTTACTCTCGATTTGACGAATACGCTCACGTGTAACACCAAAATGTTTACCTACTTCCTCTAAAGTACGTGGAGTGCCGTCATCCATACCAAATCTCAAATAAAGAACACCTCGTTCTCTTTCTGTCAGATTATCTGCTAATAATTCATGAATCTGTTCCCTTCGAATTGTCGCTGCAGTTTCTTCTTCCGGAGATGCTGTTTTTTGATCTTCAATAAAGTCTCCTAAATGAGAATCCTCTTTTTCTCCAATAGGTGTTTCTAATGAAATAGGATCTTGGGCCGCTTTTTTTGCTTCATGTACTTTAGACACATCGATTCCCATTTCCTTTGCAATCTCCTCATCAGATGCTTCTCTTCCATTTTCTTGCAAAAGTTTACGTGCAATACGATTCATTCGATTAATAGTTTCTACCATATGAACCGGTACACGAATAGTTCTCGCCTGATCTGCAATAGAACGTGTAATTGCTTGTCTAATCCACCAAGTTGCATAAGTAGAAAATTTGTAACCTTTCGTATAGTCAAATTTTTCTACTGCTTTCATCAATCCTATATTCCCTTCTTGAATTAAATCCAAAAAAGGCATATTTCTGCCCGGATATTTTTTTGCAATCGAGACTACCAATCTAAGGTTGGCACTTGCCATCTTTTGTTTAGCAAAAGATGCCGCTTCTAATTCTTCCGATGTAGCGGTTACACTCTTTCCCTGCTCTATAATCTTTGCTAATTCCATTTCCTGCTCAGCAGTAAGAAGTGGAGTAGCTCCACACTCACGAAGATATAACCTTACCGGATCTGTAATTCCTGTTCCTACAGCTGTAAAATCAGCTACACTTTCTTTATGCCAATCTTTTTCTTCTACATCAGTTTCTAAAGTATCTGTACTATCTTCTTCTGCAGTAAAATTTACTTCTTCCGTAGATTCTTCATCATTATCGCTAAATACAAGAGTAATTTGACGTTTATGTAATTCCTCATATAAAACATCCAAATCTTTAGCCGATATATTTTTCTCTTTAACAAGTGAAATAACAGATGTATGTGGAATCCCATCTACAGTTTCTGTTTCCATTAATTCTTCAATCCACTGTGCGATTTTTGTCAGTTTAGCGGACAAGGGAGAACCTCCTATAACACTTTTCTCTTTTGATAATCAACGCAATACTATCTATATAGCCTTTTCCAAGGCATTTAGTCGGAAGTTTATTCTACACTCATTTTTAAGGAAAATCAAGTATATTTTTTCAAATTTTATTTTTATTTTATAGTTAGTTAACAACCCTAATGATATAGGTGTATTCTTTAGTTAGTTGTCCCGTTTTATTAAAAAGTACAGCTAAATCTTTTTCTTTAATATAAAAATTTCCACTTTTCTCAATACAATTAGCGGTCCCATAAGGACTGGTTAATAGATTTGTCTCCGCATTATATTCTAATTGAATTTTAAACATAGATGAAATCGTATCTACCGGAATATATATAACTCCATCTTTTTGAATAGCCTTTTTATCTAATTTCTTTTTATCAAAAAAAATATTATAAGCTTTGGCTACATAAATTTGTTGAGCATTAGAGTTTTGTATACTCTCCAATATACTCTGTTCACTGGCAAAAGCATCTACACCATATCCGCTTAATGCTTTTTTGACATCCGCAACCGATATATCTTGTTTTGCATATCCATCAGGATAAATAAAATAAGATATAGTATGATCATGGTCTCGATTAATAACAATTCGATCATAGTAAATTTCTACAGGCGTACGTAGTTCAACGTTATCAAATAATTCTTCAACATCAGATTCTCTCATTCGTATGCATCCGTGAGAAACATATCTACCTACACTATGAGGTGCATTAGTGCCATGTATACCATAATTTCCACCAATACGCATCCATCTCATTCCCAAAGGGTTTTCCGGCCCGGATTTCACAACATGTTTTGTATCTTCCGGATCAGTCCATATTGGATTCTTTTCTTTTTCTTCAATAGAGAAATATCCTACCGGTGTTTGCATTTCATAAGTTCCTACCGCAACCGGATATGTTTTTATTTTCCGGTTATTATCATAAAGATAAAGTTGTCTACTTGCTAAATTAATTAATATTTGTTTACCCGATGCTTCATTATTAGAATTAAATGGCTTTGTTTCTGTTACTTTTTTTTCTATTTCTATATGCGTCTTCCCCATATAAGAAGGGCGATTTCGAACCCAAACAGAAGATATACTCTGTTTAAAGGATAAATTGGGCGTATAGTTTTCTGCATGTGTTACATGCGTTCCTATACACACATTTCCTATTAAGAACAAAAATACAAATAGTTTTTTATGCAACATACATTAACTTTACTCCTATTATAATGCTGTTTATATAAGTCCATCGGGACTATCATATAGAAATTAATTATTAAAAGCAAATATATAATTAAGCAAACAAAAAACGTGTCTTATGACACGTCTTCTCTATCTGTGGTGTCCCAGGGGAGATTCGAACTCACGACCTACCGCTTAGAAGGCGGTTGCTCTATCCAACTGAGCTACTGAGACAAAATGGTCGGGGCAGCCGGATTCGAACTGGCGACCCCCTGCTCCCAAAGCAGGTGCGCTACCAACTGCGCTATGCCCCGTGACACTTAAATATTTTAGTACATAACATAAAATAAGTCAATATGTTTAACAAAAAACTTATCTATTTTTCTTATGCTTCACATTTTCAGGTTTAGCAAGTCCTAAAAAAATTCGCCCTAAAATCCATGCTACATAATCATCCACCGGAACAGGAATTGTTCTTAACCCTTGTGGTAAAAACCTATTCAATCCATAAGGATTATTTTCTTTCCAATACCATTGTTTAGCCATTTCTGTTGTATATTTTTCATTAACCAGAACGACAGGAATACTCTTCTCATATTTTTTTATTATACTTTCTATTCGTTGAATAATATCTTTGTGATGTGTACCATCTCCACTGACAATAGTATGAATATCCATTTTTTCTAAAATATTTTTTAAATATTCTTCAAAAAAACTATTATGTATAACTTTCTTCTCTATTAGATTCCCTGTTATGTCAAGAATCGCTACACCCATTTTTTGTGAACCGGGATCGATTGCAAGTATCACTAATTATCCGCCCTCTCCACTCGAACATTAATAACTACAGGACCTTCTGTATAAATATTATCTTTAGCTGTTGCTGTAAGAATGGCCTTTTCATTCCATTCATTGACCTGACGAATAATGTTTGCTAAATCTTCTCCATCAAATTGTCCTATACTACCGGTTAAAGGATCAAATAATACACCTTTTTCTCTAGCTACTCTATTTACATCATGTAAAAATAAGATTACTTTGCCTTGTGCATTTAAATGCTTTCCATAGCTTAAAAGGTTCTTAGAGAAAATAACTTCCCCTCTTCTATATAAAAGTAAATTATCATAAATAGCAAAATCTATTACTGCCGGTTCTCCAATTAATGTATTTCCTGCAGATATAATACGTACCAATTTAGGAGATGTCGTATTACTTAACTGCAATACAGCTTTATTAAATACATCTTGTGATACTCGAATTACCGTTGCATTTTTATCCTGTATATTCATATGTGTTCTTAGTTTGCTATTCACATTATTTAAAAGTGCATCTAAAGCTATATCTGCCTGTTCTTTAGTCAGGTGAGCATTTAAAACACCTGCACCAAGAACTTGTCCGGAACGAAAAGCAACTGTACCTTCTCGAATAGCGGTAATATTATTAATTAAATTTTCCCTTTCATTATTTAATTTTTCAATATTTCCACTTAATTCATTTTTTGTTTGCTCTAAAGACTTAATTTCTTCTGCAGAAGCATCAATATCCTGTCGTGCTTGATTATAAGCATCTTGCACTAAAGAAAGTTCTGCCTCAACGGATGCTTTTTGCTGTTCAACATCATTTAGTTCTTCAAAGATGCTATTAGCACGTTGATTAATTTCATTATATTCATCGGTACGTTTTGCAAGTAATAGTTTCCCTTCCGCAAGTTGTTTATTCTTAGTTTCAATTTGTAAATTTAATTCATTCATTTCTGCTTTTAATTTATTCAACCCAAAAAGAGCTATGCGGACATTTTCATTAACAACCGTCATAACTGCTACCGTTAAGAATGAAATTAATACACCGGAAACAATCGTAATAATAATAGAAGTATATTTAGGTCGAAGCCCAAACATAGTCAATCTTCTTTTACCTACTTTAGATCCTATCTTATCTCCTAAAAAAGCAATAATTCCCCCCATAACCATTAATATGAGGACAATAACAACACCTAGCATATATAACCCCTTTAATAATAAGAGTTCCTGCCAGTGCTTTTTAAACTTCACTAATCAGAAGCTCTACGAATTAAATAAAAACCTGCAAATAATGCAATAATATTGGGAATCCAAACCGCTAAAGAAGGAGCAATTATATGTCCTCTACCTAACGATCCGGCAAAAGTCATTGTCGCATAATATATAAAGATAATAACAACAGAAATACCAAACCCAACCGAAGATGATGAACGTTGTTTTTGCACTCCTAAAGGTGCCCCAATTAAAGCAAAAATAAAACTTGCTAAAGGTAATGAAAAATGACGATTTATTTCCATAACGAGATTACTTGTATCGGCATGTGCTGATTCAAAGGCTTTTTTTTGTTGTAATAATTCTCTAACCGTCATTTGATCTTCACGTTTTTGTTCTTTTTGAATTTGATCCGGCGCCTGTGCATAATTAATAACTTGATTAGAAAAATGAATCATTCTATCCACACCTTCATCATTTAAATCATACACAACACCATCTTTCATGACCCATTTTCCATTATCCCAAGTAGCTTCAGGTGCATGTTCTACACGTACTACTTTCTCATTTTGAAACTCTTGAATTGTTATATTCGATAAAGTTTTAGTATCCGGTTCATATTTACGAGCATACAATAAATGTATTATTTTACCATCTTGAACATCTCTAAGTACAACATGATTAGTGACTCCTGGATTAATATTCTTTCGAATTTCCATATTCACAACTTGTTGATATTGTAAATTTGACCAAGGTACAACAAACTCATTAAATGCAACAGCAATAAAACTAATTACTAATGCAATAAGTAATACAGGAGTGGCTAATCTAAAAAAGCTTTGCCCGGAAGTTCTCATAACTATTAATTCGCTAGATCCGGAAAGTCTTGAAAAGCACATTAAAGCGCCTAATAAAACTGCCATAGGAAAGGTATAAACAATAATTTGTGGTAAAGCAAGACCAAATATTTTAATTACAGATATGGTGGATGCTCCATATTTAGTAATATATTCTGCAATTTTCATTAATGTATCTGAACCAACAAAAATTGCAGTAAATGCAGCTACACCAAATAGAAAAGGGCCCAAAAATTCTTTTAATATATATTTATCTACTATACGCATAATTTGGACCTTTCTTATATTTTAACCATTTATATATCATAAAGTAAAATTATCTCCAAGATAGAATTTTTTTGCAGTAGGATTTATTGCTACTTCTTCAGCCGTTCCTTGTAAAAGGATTTTCCCCTCGGAAAGAATATAAGCACGATCTACTATATGAAGAGTTTCTCTCACATTATGATCAGTAATAAGTATTCCAATACCACGAAGTTTCAAATGACTTATTACTGACTGAATATCTTCTACAGCAAGTGGATCTACCCCTGCAAAAGGCTCATCCAATAATATAAAAGAAGGATCCATAGTTAAAGCACGTGCAATTTCTACTCTTCGCCTTTCGCCACCGGATAGAGCACCGCCCAGTGTATTCCTAACATGCGTTACATGAAATTCTTCTAATAGAGATTCTGCTTTTTCTATTTTTTGTTTCTCATTAATA
Organism: Dialister pneumosintes; assembly: GCF_001717505.1. Classification (NCBI taxonomy): domain Bacteria; kingdom Bacillati; phylum Bacillota; class Negativicutes; order Veillonellales; family Veillonellaceae; genus Dialister; species Dialister pneumosintes. Next base: position 293,751 of record NZ_CP017037.1, on the reverse strand, counting down.
TCAGAACGAGTTTGTAGGAATGCCATCAAATTTTCCCATACAGTTAACTTTCTGAAAATAGAAGCTTCTTGTGGTAAATAACCTATCCCAAATTGATATCTTTGATGAATAGGCATCTCTGTAATAGAAGTATTATCAACTGTGACAGTTCCTTCATCCGGTTTAATAATCCCTACTATCATGTAAAAAGTAGTGGTTTTCCCGGCACCGTTAGGTCCCAATAGCCCAACAATTTTTCCTTGTTCTACCGTGATATTTACATGATTTACAACTATGCGTTCCCCATACTGCTTTACTAAGTTATGTGTTTCTATTTTCATTCTATATTAACCCTATTTATTGACTTTATAAGCTTAGGATATATTAAAACCCTTCACTATTAGTAATTACTAAAGTACTACGTCCATTTGTTTCTACAATTTGTTCTTCATCTTTCAATACAAGTTCAGGTCCAGAAAAGGAATTTCCTCTCTGATGAGCTGTTGCATTCCCTCTGAGATAAAGCACTCCATTGTTCTGATTAGGGGTCTTAGTATAAATAGCAGTATCTCCATAAGCTGTTATTTGATTAACTTCACTATGAATATGCACTCCACCTTCGCCTCTAATTTGAATTTCCTTTAAATTACCCCAAATATGAGGAGCACGTACTTCTCCCTCAGAAGTAGATAAATAACCATTCCCTTGAATATTGCTATCTCCAGACTCCGTATTATAAGATACTGCATCCCCTTGAAGTGTTCGATTCATAGCACCATCGTGATACACAACATTCCCAATTCCTTGAATTGTTTTATCACTATAAAGTTCTAACCGTTCTGCAGTTATACGTGTACTTGCTTTACTATAGGATACATTACCCGCAATCCATGCACTTCTATCAATAAAATGATAAGCCCCATGCTCCCCTTTAATCGTAGCTCCATCATTTCCATTAATAATCACATTTCCATCTGCAGTAACTACTTTAGTTTTTCCATTGTAAGTTAAAACATCTGCTGTGATATCATCTGCAAAAACAGTATGCATTCCGCTCAAGGCAATAGTTATAAGTGTAATAGCTGCTATATACTTCTTCAATTTTGTGCCCCCTTCTCTCTTAAAGATGCATGTCCGGTAGCTTTGATTTCTTCCAATACACGGTCTCCTGTAAAAGAGTCTGCCATCAATACACGCTGCTCCCTCTCCAGAGTAAATATTTTATCAGTCGAAAGTATTTGTGTTTTACTATCATATTTTAAATTTTCGGCACTAAGCACTCCACCGTCTTGTGTATTTCCCTTAACATGACCTTCTAGATAAACTGTTTTTTCTTTTCGGTGAATAGTCCCTTTATCCGCTTGGATACGTAATTCACCCGAATCATTTTTAAAATAGCCTTCTACACCTTCTAAATAAGCAGTATCTTTATCTTTATCAATCTTAACATGTGCTGCTTTTAAATACCATACAGTCTTACCTTGTAGTGATTCTTTCATATCAATATCATCAAACATAACAATAGGCTCATTTGATGCATTTTGTCCATTACTTCCTTGTTTATCGGGAAATAATAAATAAACTCCAAAGAGAATTGCTATCACTACAATTAAAACAATGAATTGGCGTTGTTTAGTCATTCACATGTTCCCTTTCTATACTGACAATGTCTATTAAGTCTTGTACGGTTTCTTTCGGATAAGTCAATCCATTAAATATAGTTCGAATATCTTCCACTTTCATTTCTTTAAGTAATTCTACTTTTGCCGGTTCTGTCCAAAATAGATGTTGGAACCAGAGCCAATCAGCAGGATGCTTTTTGATGAAATTTTCTATTATTAAAGCCATTTTCTGTGAATTTATCAATAAATCTTGCTTTTCATCTCCCGTCTTTTCATAATGAAAAGGCTTTCCAAAATGAATAACGTGTCCAATCCCATTATCATTCCTGACTATGAATAACGGAATAATTGGTGCATTAAAACGATTAGCAAACACAGAAGGTCCCGGGGGGAAGGAAAAGAATCTATTCATAAATTTTACAGGAACACCGACTGCATCTCCATCTTTATCCGATAAAAATCCTAAAATATAATTTTTCTTCATAGAACGCGCAGCTGCAATCATTTCATATCCGCCTGTCCCCGTTAAAAAAATATGTTGTCCGGCACTAGCTCTGTATTCATTGATAATATCCATAAGTGCATCATCTTTTTGTTTTTTACCAATTGCAGAAGTAGGAAATCCATGAAGCGCCATTCCTGCACCAAGCCATTCCCAATTACCCATATGTGCAGTAAGTCCTACAACTCCCTTACCTTCTTGGTAAGCCATTTTTAAATATTCCGGATGAGAAAGACCTATATAATCCTCAATATGATTTTTTTCTTTTACTAATCGGGGAATATAAAGCATTTCCATAACAGACATTCCAATATGTTCATACACTTGATGCAAAAGTTTTTGTGCTTCAGGCAAACTATACCCCATGCCTACTTGGATTTGTTCTAATCCACGATTTCTTTGCTTAGATATTCGCTCCATAATAGTTGGTCCAATAAATTTTCCAATGGATAAAATATGTTCATAAGACATTGAACAAAGTAATCTACTGAATCCTTTTAGAAATCTATACTTAAGTGTAGTTGACACAGGCATAAGTTCCTCTCAAAACTAAAAATTTATATCTTTATTTCTAAATAAATAAGTGCAAAGCTTCTTCCCAACGTGCTTGCTTTCGAATAATATTTTCTATAAATTCTCGTGCAGCACCTTCTCCACCATTTCTTTTCATAATCAAATCTGCAAGCGCTAAATTATCTGCACAAGCATTTGCCGGAACAGCAAATATTCCCACTTTTTTTGCTAACGCCAAATCATTAATATCATCGCCCATATAAGCAATTTCATCCCATTCTAAATTCCATGCCTGCCTTATAGAATCCATTGCCTCTACCTTAGCTACACATCCCATAATCAATTGATCTACATGAAGTTCTTTAGCTCTTGCTTCTACCATAGGTGATTGACGTCCTGTAATAAATACTACTTTATATCCCAATTTACGTGCGATAGTAATTCCCATACCATCCTGTACATTAAAAACTTTATGACATTCTCCCAGAGAATTAAAGATAAGCATGCCGGAAGTCAACGTTCCATCTACATCAAACCCAAATAGTTTAATTTTTCTGGCAGCACACATTAAACGACTCCTTGTTTTAATAAATCCGTAATATGAATCATACCTACCGCTTTACTCTCTTCTATTACCGGTAAAACAGTAATCGGATTAGGCTTATGATTTTCCATGAGATGAAGTGCTTCTGCTGCAAGTCGATTTGTATTAATAACTTGAGGTGATATAGTCATCACTTCACTTACTCTACAAGACAAAAAATACACGCCCTTTTCAAGTCCACGACGCACATCTCCATCAGTAAGCAACCCTATTAAAGTTCCTTGTTCATCAATAACATTAACAGCACCTAACCCTTTATTAGTCATTATGAACAAAGCATCTTTTACTAAATCATCTCCTAAAACAACAGGGTTATTAATTCCTTTATGCATGACCATATCGACAGTCAAAAGTAGTTTCTTCCCTAATGATCCACCCGGATGAAATATAGCAAATTCATCTGCAGTAAAGTGGCTACGTTCCATAAGACACACAGCAAGCGCATCTCCAATAGCTAATGCAGCTGTAGTAGAACTAGTAGGTGCCAAACCTAAGCTGTCTGCTTCATTCTTTACACCCGCATCTAGAGCCGTATCTGCATTTTTAGCTAATGTAGAATGTATATTTCCAACAATAGCGATTAACTTAGCTCCAATTCTTCTAATAGAAGGAAGAATATTAACAATTTCCCCTGTTTCACCGCTATTAGAGTATGCAATAACTACATCTTGCTCCATAATCATGCCTAAATCGCCATGAATAGCTTCCGCAGGATGCATAAAAAAAGCCGGAGTGCCAGTACTAGCCATCGTTGCCGCCACCTTTTTAGCAATATGTCCTGATTTGCCCATACCGGTTAATACAACACGACCACGAGAAGAAGTAATAAAATCTACTGCTTTCTCAAAATTATTATCTAATTTTTCTTGTAAGCTAAGTACTGCTTCTGCTTCTTGTTGCAGAACTTTCTTTGCAGTCTCAATAACAGACATTATGCCCCCTATATAAACAAAATGCTTTAAAATATATAACTTCTACTTATGTATTATTATAATATATTTATTGCTTTAGGAATTACTATTTCTTCCTTTTACTATATTATCAATCGCTATAAGCTCTTTTAATAAACTTTCGAGTGAGGATAAGTACAGCATATTAGTTGAATCAGATAAACCTTCCGGAGGATTATCATGAACTTCCATAAAGAATCCATCTACACCGGTAGCAACTGCAGCTCGTGCAAGATAAGGAATAAATTCTCTCTGCCCGCCGGTAGAAGTTCCCATTCCTCCCGGTAACTGTACACTATGTGTTGCATCAAAAATTACAGGATATCCAAACTGTCTCATAATAGGAAATGCTCTCATATCCACAACTAAATTATGATAACCAAAAGAAACTCCTCTTTCTGTTAAAGAAAGATTTGTATTCCCGGTATCCTCCATCTTTCTTAATACATTTTGCATATCTTCCGGCGCCATAAATTGTCCTTTTTTTACATTTACAGCTTTTCCGGTTTTTGCTGCACCACAAACTAAATCAGTCTGTCTACACAAAAAAGCGGGAATTTGCATCCAATCTAATACTTTAGCTGCCTGTTCTAATTGAGTAACATCATGAACATCTGAACAAACCGGAACTTGTAGTTCTTTCTTTATCGCTGCTAATATTTCTAAACCTTTTTCTATTCCAGGACCCCGGAAAGAAGCTAAGGAAGACCGATTTGCTTTATCAAAAGACGCTTTAAAAATATATTGTACATCTAATCTATCACAAATCTTTTTTATTTCTTGTCCAATCATCAAAGTACGTTCATAACTCTCAATTACACAAGGTCCGGCAATTAAAAATAATCGACCTCCGTCTAAAGTAAGATTACCAACCTGTATCGTCTTCATTATATTTTCTCCTTCTTAAAATAAGAATTTGCTCTTATCAAATCCGCTTCTGTATCAATACCAATTCCTTGTATTTCTTCTTCAACTACAGCAATACGATATCCCATTTCCAGTACACGTAATTGCTCAAGAGATTCTGTTTTTTCCAATGGAGTCTGTGCCATATTTGCATAATTCAATAAAAACTCTTTGCGATATGCATAAATGCCTACATGCTTCAAAGGAGTGGTCACAAAAGCATTACGAGGGTAAGGAATAAGAGATCTGGAAAAATATAAGGCCTCTCCTTTTTGATTTACAACTACTTTAACTGATGCAGAATCTTTATATTCTTCTTCCTTTAAAGGGGTGGCAACTGTAGCCATAACACATTCCTTTTTATCCATAAGACAGGTTGCCAATCTATCAATAATGTCCGGATTAATAAAAGGTTCATCACCCTGAACATTAACTATAATATTATAGTCAGGATACTTCCTTGCCACTTCAGCTAATCTATCTGTCCCTGTAGGATGCCTAGTGGATGTCATAATGACCTTACCGCCAAAACGTAAGACCTCTTTTTCAATGTCCTTATGATCCGTTGCTACTATGCATAGTTGTGGAATTTTAGCTTTTATTGCTTGTTTATATACTCTTTCTATTAAAGTTTTTCCTGCAATAAACTTAAGCGGCTTGCCCGGCAAACGAGTAGACGCGAATCTTGAAGGAATAATGCATGCAACTTTTTCCATTTTATAACCTCTATTTACATAACTATTTCAAAGATGTAATTAAGTTCTTTATAACGGTTTCTCCACAGCCGGAAAAATTCATCTCAATCTTTAATATATACAAAGGAATAGACGAAATAGGCATAAGCTTAACTGCATCTTTCTCCGTAGTTAAGATGATATCTGCACCAGAATCTATCGCCATTTGTGTTACTTTTTCAATATCTGTATTTACATAACAGTGATGATCAGGAAAATTAATACTTCCGGTTATAATAAAACCTGCCATTTCTGAGGTTGTCTGAAATGACGATGGATTTCCTATGCCGGAAACCAAAAAAGCTTTTCGATTCTCTATATTTTCTAAAAATATAGGGATATTTTTTTTCCAATTTTCATAAGTAACAACACCGGCAGGCTTTTGCTCCGATTTTATAATAAAAGCTTGATCATTCCATTGTTTAATACGAAATATAATTTTATCTTTTATTTGAGAATTTACCTGTTCTGTTTTAGTTAAAATAAAAATGTCAGCTCGCTGCATACACTCCAAATTTTCTCTTAACAACCCACGAGGTAATAAATGTTCTCCACCAAAAGGATTAGTGCAGTCAATAAGCACAATATCTATATCTCTTTTAAGCTTCCAGTATTGAAATCCATCATCCAGTAAAAGTATATCTGCCCCCATATTAATAGCATTTTGTGCTGAAGCAGTACGATGTTTCCCAACCAGAACAGGCGTATGTGATATTTTCATCGCCATCATATAAGGTTCATCTCCAGCTAATTGTGCAGATAGTAGTATCTTATCCCAGTCAGAAACAATTCCTCCTACCTTCTCCAATTTACCTCTATAACCTCGAGTTAATATAGCCGGATGCTTTCCCATCTGTTTCAATATTTGCACTAATTTCATAATACAAGGAGTCTTCCCTGTACCACCTGCCGTTATATTTCCGACACTGATGACGGGGACAGAAACCTTAACTGCTTGTTTTTGTGCCTTTATCCTACGTTTATTAACACCCTTGCCATACAACCACGATAATCCGGATAAGAATTCTAAAACTAATTTCTCTATAATTCCAGGATTTTTTTCTTGTTGTAATTTTAAGACATAGGACTCAATACTCATTATTTCCCCTTCAAAGATATATCCTTTTTTCTCAAAAGTTGTTCAAAAGCATCAATATTACGACCTGTAGCACCTTGATTTTCCTGTACAACAGACAACGCAATTTTACCCATTTGTTTCATTTTTACATTATCATCAAGAATATGCAATAATTGTTTTTCAAAATCTGCAGGAGTTTTACACATAATACAGGCTCCCCGTTCTGCTAATAATTTGAAAATTTCTTTAAAATTAAACATAAACGGCCCAACAAAAACAGGTTTACCATGAGCAGCTGGCTCAAGAATATTATGTCCTCCTACACGAACAAAACTTCCTCCAACAAAAACAATATCCGCTAAACTATAAAGTCTCCCTAATTCACCTATTGTATCCAAAATTACCACTTGATGTTCCTGTCCATCATCCATAGGAGTTTTCATTTCTGACCGTCGAATAACAGATGCTCCGAATTGTTGAATTAAAAATTTCACAGAAGCTGCACGTGTAATTTCACGTACTGCCAATAACAATTTAGCAGTAGGATATTTCTCTTTTGCTTTTAAGAATGCACGCATAACAATTTCTTCTTCACCGTTATGTGTACTGCCGGCAACAATAATAGGTCCTTCACCTGAAAAATGAAACTCTTTTCTAAGTTTCTCTTTTTCCACTTCTGATACAGCAGCATATGTTTGGTCGTATTTTGTATTTCCAATTATAGAAACTCGTTCAGAATTAGCTCCCATTTTAATAATATAGGATGCGTCATGAGTGGACTGCATACAAAACTGCTGAATTTGATATAGCATTTTTTCTGTAACAGGTTTAATCAAAGAATATCTTCTCATAGATCTGTCACTAATTCGTCCATTCATCATCATTACCGGAATATGATTTCTATATGCAATTCGTAAAAAATTGGGCCAAAGCTCTGTTTCGATTAAAATAATTGCTTTGGGTTGAATAATACGAACTATGCGATTCGTAATGACCGGTAAATCAAAAGGAAAGAAAATATGCCCATCAGCTTCAGGAATAATACGTTGTGCCATACGATGTCCAGTAGCCGTAACTACAGAAATAACAACCATTTCTTCCGGATATCTCTTTTTTAATTCTCTAATAATAGGACTAGCAGCTACTACTTCGCCAACAGAAGCGGCATGTACCCATATAGCATGATGATATGCAATCTTTTCTAAAGTTGGTGTCGGCATTATACCTGCACTTTGTTTCAAACGTTCATAAAAGCCTTCTTCAAACAATAAACGATACACTAAAATCGGAATTTGTAAAATCCAGTATGCTACAAGACAAATATTATAAATCCAATACATACTTTATACTCCTTCCGCATTTTTTGTGGACATTGTATACAACTCATAATAAAGACCATGTCGTGAAATCAATTCTTCATGTGTACCTTGCTCTTCAATACGTCCATTGTTAAGAACCAAAATATGATCAGCATGCTTTATAGTTGAAAGTCGATGTGCAATAACAAAAGCCGTACGGCCTATCATTAACTTATCTAAAGCATCTTGCACCACTTTTTCACTTTCTGTATCTAATGCAGAAGTTGCTTCATCTAAAATTAAAATCTTTGGATTCTTTAAAATTGCACGTGCAATGGATATTCGTTGTCTCTGCCCCCCGGATAAAACAACACCTCGATCTCCTGCCATTGTCTGAAGTCCTTGAGGTAATGCTTTTATAAATTCTTCTGCATTTGCTGCCCTAACGGCTTCCCAAATTTCTTCATCGGTAGCATCTAAACGTCCATATAAAATATTATCTTTTATTGTAGTATTAAACAGCATAGTATCTTGTGGAACCATACCAATTTGTTCACGAAGAGAACTTAATGTAACATCCCGAATATCTACACCATCAATATATACAGCTCCACCGGTGACATCATAAAACCTCGGTAATATATTAGCCACAGTTGTTTTTCCTGCACCGGAAGGTCCTACAATAGCAATAGTTTTACCTGCCTGTGCAGTAAAATCAAAGTCTTCCAAGATCGGATGTCCTTCATTATAATGAAATTTTACATGCTTGAATTTCACACAACCGTCATTAATAACCAACTCTTTTGCGTTTTCTTTTTCAATCGTATCAGGTCTAGTATCCAATATATGGAAAACACGATCAGCCGCAGCTAAAGATTTCTGAATATTTCCTACTGCTTCTGCCACTCGCTTTACAGGGTTTGCCAAGTTAATCGCATACATTAAAAAAGCTATAAGCTCCCCACTGGTCATTACTCCATTAATGACAGACATGCCTCCATACCAAATGATAGCAGTAACAGCAAATGCAGAGAAGAATTCAACAAAAGGAGTCATTTGACTCTGTTGTCGAATCGTTCGTACCGTTGCGTTAAAGTTTGATTCATTAACACTCTGAAAACGTTGAATTTCAAAATCTGTTCGATTAAAGCTTCGAATGATTCTTACACCCTGAATAGTTTCTTGCAGCATAGAGGTTACATCTGCCAATTTTTCTTGTACAGTTCGACCGCTATTATGTAGTTTACGTCCAAAAAAGCGAATGGTTCCGGTAACTAAAGGTACAATGACCAAACAAAGAATCGTTAATTTCCATTGTAAATACACCATGGAAATAAAAGAACCAATGAATATTAACCCTTCTTGCACCAAACTTACAAAGTTTTCTACAATAGCACTTTGCAAAGCTGCAATATCGTTGGTTAAGTTACTCATAATTTCACCGGTACGCCTCTTGTCATAGTATGAAATAGATAACTTTTGTAGATGTTTATATAAGGAATACCTTAAATCTGTAATAACCCGTTGACCAATATATCCCATAAGGAATCTATGACCAAATGTAGTAATTCCACGAATAAGAAATACTATGAGAATAGCAGCAATCACCCAATAAAGCATATATACATCTTTATCCATCAATACCCGATCTACTACATCTTTAATTACCCACGGAAGTATTAAATTAGAAGCTGCTACAAATAACATGCAAACAATAGCTATTAAAAGAACACGCCAATATGGCCATAAGTATTCTAATAAACGACGATAACTAGTTATTTTGCTTTTTGACATTGGATTATTCATACGTTTCTTTTCTCCGCAACGTTTAAAATCAGCTCTACAACTCTTTGAACCGCACCACTGTTCCCCAGTTTTTCTCTCACACGTCGAAGCTCAATAACATTTTGGTTCCGTATAGATGAGTCAGTAATCCACGGTTCAATAATTTCTTTAATATTTTTCGGTGTTACTGCACTCTGCAAAAGTTCAGGAGTCACTTCTTTATTTAAAATAATATTTGGAAGTCCTGCATATTTTATATGAACTAAATGCTTAGCAAGAAACCAAGTAATCGGTGATAATTTGTACACCAATACTGTCGGAAGCTCCATAAGCGCAGTCTCAAGAGTAGCAGTACCCGAAGAAGCTACACAAGCGGTACAAATAGACATTAAATCATATTGATTCCTTTCCGTAATTGTTACCGGAAGGTTTCCATTCTTTTGTATAATTTCTTCAAGCATAGATTTAGAGATCGTCTCTGCACGTGGAATAAAAATTTGGCAGTTTACATTTTTTATTAATAGGTTACAAGCCTGTAACATAACAGGAAGTAAATTCATAACCTCATTTTTTCTGCTCCCCGGCATTAATAAAATACGCTTAGCTTCTTTATTGACATTAAAATATATACATGCTTCTTCATATGACATGGAAGTATGTACGGTATCAATCAAAGGATGTCCAACGAAAGTAACTTTAGCACCTGCCGCTTCATATGCTTTTGCTTCAAAAGGAAAAATAGATGCTACAGTATTAACATCACGAACAATATTCTTAGCTCGCCCCTTATTCCATGCCCAAATAGTAGGTGCTATATAATAAACTACCGGAATGCCCATTTGTTTTACCATATGAGCCAATTTCATATTAAATCCGGGATAATCAACACATACAAAAACATCCGGTTTCTCTTTTTCTATAATATCGCGTAAATGTTTGCGTAACTTAAAAAAGAAGGGTAGATGCTTAATTATTTCCACCACCCCTATAATTCCTAAATGTTCAATATCATATACAATACGAACTCCGGCACGTCGCATAGCATTTCCACCCATTCCTAACATTTCTATATGAGGGTGTTTTTGTTTAATCATTTCTGCTACTGCTGCAGCATGCATATCACCGGACGCTTCTCCTGCAGAAAACATAATTTTCATAATTTATTCCTGTTCTACAGCTAAAATAACAATTCCCTTTTTATTTGCTTCTTTAATAACTGCTTCTTGTTCTGCAAAAAGAGTACTATTAGCTTCAATAGCTAATACTTTACATCCACTTTCTTCCATAGATTGCAAAGTAGTAAGCCCAATGGCAGGAACATCAAAACGAGGGTCCTGCTTAGGCTTTGCCGTTTTTACAACTACAGCATCTCCTCTTGCCAACAAACCTCCGCGTTTTATACATGCATCCGTACCTTCAATAGCTTCTACCGCCATAACTGCCTGATTTTTAACAACTACAGTTTGTCCTAAATCCATAGCACCGATTAACTTGGCTGCTTGAAATCCAAACATAATGTCTCTAAATTGTGCTTCGGTAGGTTCCTTTTTAGTAAAAACACCTGCACTTGGCATAAGAGGTTTTAAGTATTTAGTTTGATCTAATACTTCAATACCATCCTTTGCCAACTCGTCGACAAGAGACAACATTATCGTGTCATCTTTTCTATTCCTTAAACTATTTAAAACTTTAAGTGCACGAAGATCCGGTAAATGAAGTCCTTTAAAAAGCCATTCTTTAGTTACCTTTCCTAACATAGTAACTTCCATAGCCTGTTCTTTTACAAGTGTCTTTATAATTTTATTAAGCTTTGCTACATTAATATCATAATATACATCAGCCAATTCTTGGAGCATGGAACTGACCCCCGGAATTACAGCAATACAGACCACTTTATATCCTTGCATATGTGCTGCTTTAATAAACTCTACAGGCAAAGTTCCTATTCCTGCAAGTAATCCAATTGTCTTCATATATTCCCTCCAATATTATTGACTATTCTAATTATTTTACCATATAGCACACTTTATATGGTAAGTTTTATATAAAGAACTCTGCTTAACCTCTTAAAAACTGAAATATAAATTACAAATAAAAAACACATGAGATAAAACTCATGTGTTTTTTATTTGTATAAATCTAAAAGCACTTTTATCGGTATGTCTAAATCGGTTGCATTCGCCTCTACACAAGCAACAATATTTACACCTGTCATTTCTTCAATCATTTTTTTATTATCATAATGCATAATGTTATCTGATTGATATCGATTTAAAACAATACCTCTTATAGGTACATGATGCTGATGCAAATAAGCAACAGTAAGAACCGTTGCATTAATAGTTCCAAGTCCTGCATCAGCTATAAGAACAACACCTAATTCCCATTGCTTTATTAAATCTAATATACCAAAATGAATAGAATCATCCCATCTTAACGGGCAAATAATTCCTCCACTACCTTCTACAGTTAAAAAATCATAAGTATTTGTTGCAAATAAAAAATCTTCCGTTACTTTATGTATGTCTATAGGACTTTGATTTATTTGTGCTGCTAAGTGTGGTGACACGGATTCTTTATAAATGTAAGACACCATTTTTTCTATATCAGCTCCTATAGCTGCCACATCATTCACATATAAAGCATCTTCTGGTTGCAAATTTCCTTTTATATCACAAATAGCGCCGGACAATGCCGCTTTATAATATCCAGCTGCATAATTATATTCTCTTAATTTTTTTATAAGTAATCCTGTAACATAGGTTTTACCGACATCAGTCCCTGTTCCTGTTACAAAAAGGCATTTTTTCATAAATAATCACACTTCTTTGTATATACTATCGTCAAATACAATCACGATAACCACAGTCCACGTCGATAACAAGTATACCCCAAAGTCGCTGCACCTACACATAGTGCAAAATCAGGCAAGATTTGTAATATGCCACAATAGAACAAAGTTGCCCACACACTGATAGGTGCATTTACTACATAATTTGAAAAAATATAAAACCAACTAATTCCTATCGTATAAACAATGAGTAATCCCCCAAAATTAACTGCTACTAAACTTTTGCATGAAATATTTGATAACTTTCTGGAAAATTTACCACAAAACCATGCTTGTATAATAAATCCTATTAAATACCCAAAAGTAGGTTGTAATATATATCCGAATCCACCTCCGGAGGCAAAAACAGGAACCCCTGCCAACCCAAGAAAAACATATACCAATACAGCTGTTCCTCCTAAATTAGCTCCCAATACAAGCCCTGCTAATAAAGTAAATAAAAATTGAAGAGTAAAATAATCATTCCCAATAGGTATGCGAATAAAAGTTCCAATGGTGATAAGAGCTACGAATAAAGTAGATACTATCAATTCTTTTGTTGTTATTTTCATAAATAAGCCTCCATTTGTATACTTAAAATTACAAAACAAGTTTACAATATGTAATTAAATTTGTCAATCTAATTAAATTTACAAAGTTCACAATTTAGTTTCGCTTATATTTTAAAGTATGACTTTTTTAGATATGTATATATAAAAAATAAAACCTTTTGATATATTTATTTCTTATTTCATACCTATACTTTTTATGCATTTTTATTGAAATTAAGAACTCTTGATAATATACTAAAGTTCGTGATTTGTATACTTTTATTAATTGGAGGTCTTAAAGTTGTTTACTACAATCATAAAATGCTTAAATTCTATTTCACTTATTAAACAAATTGCTATAGGTTTATTAATAGGTATTGGTATTGCTTGCTTTGCCCCCGGACTTATTCCCTTAGTCTCTATCTTAGGTAATTTATTTGTAAAAGCACTTAAAGGTGTTGCACCTGTTCTAGTATTTTTCTTGGTCATGAATGCTATGTTGCAAAAAAAGAGTGGTGGTAACTCTTCTATCAAACCTGTTATTATACTTTACTTAATTACTACCTTATGTGCTTCTCTTATTGGAGTAACCTTTTCATTCCTTTTCCCTACTACATTACATTTGCAAACTGCTGACACAAGTATTGCTCCGCCGAGCGGTATTACACAAGTCATTAATTCAATCTTAATGAATATAGTTGATAATCCGGTTAATGCATTAGTAAATGCTAATTATATTGGTATTCTGTCATGGGCAATCATTATTGGATTAGCTTTACATGCTGTTGCAAGCGATGCTACAAAAAGTTGTTTAGATGATTTAGCAAAAGGTATGACTAAAGTAGTTACTTGGGTTATTCATTTCGCACCATTCGGAATTATGGGATTAGTTTCAGAATCCATTGGAGATAATGGACTCTCTACATTATTTACCTATATTCATTTATTAGCAGTTCTTATAGGCGGATATGCTACGGTAGCATTTATAATTAACCCTTTAATTGTATTCATTTGTACTCATAGAAATCCTTATCCACTAGTTTTCACTACGATACGTGAAAGTGCTTTATATGCATTTTTTACTCGCAGTTCTGCTGCCAATATTCCGGTAAACCTTTCCCTCTGTAAACGTTTAGGACTAAATCCCGATTCTTATTCAATTACGATTCCTTTAGGATGTACGATTAATATGTCCGGAGCAGCTATCACTATTTCAGTTATGGCTTTAGCAACAGCACATACGCTCCAAATTGCAATTGATATTCCTACAGCGCTTCTTTTATGTATTATTTCTGCTATCGGTGCAGCAGGAACCTCCGGAGTAGCAGGAGGCTCTCTATTATTAATTCCGGTAGCTTGTGCATCTTTCGGAATCAGCAACGATATTTCAATGCAAGTCGTAGCAGTAGGCTTTATTATCAGTGTATTGGAAGATTCTTGTGAAACAGCTCTCAATAGTTCCAGTGATGTACTCTTTACCGCTACTGCCGAATTTGCTCGTCGTGCTAAAAATGGTACACTTAGACAAGAAGATATGATTCCTAAAAAACAATAAATATAGCATATAAAAAGGACTTCTTATAAGAAGTCCTTTTTATATGCTATATACCTATTTCTATTAATAATATTTTCTTATCCAAAATTTATAATCATGCTAACAACATAAATAAACTTTTGATTAAAATTATTTATATGATGTTTATATGAACATAGTTCCCTTAATCCTTTTTATATATTACAAATTGTCATTTGTTAAATGATAATCAATCATGTATACTTACCAATATCAACAACAACTCAAAAAGGTTTTTCCTTTAAATGAATTTGTTGTCACATGTAGTTATATGAAGAAAGGGGAAATCTTAATTGTTTAAATCTATAGCTGCTTTATTGAAAAGAATACCGCTTATCTACCAAATTCTAGTAGGTCTTGTTATCGGTATATCAGCAACCATAGTTGCTCCGGAAGTGGTTCCATTTCTTAGTATTTTTGGTAATTTATTTGTAAAAGCACTTAAAGGTGTTGCACCCTTACTAGTATTCATTCTTGTATTGAATGCTATGATTCAAAGGAAAAAAGACGGCAATATCACAATGAAGCCAATCGTTATTCTTTATGTATTCGGCACTTTTGCGGCTTCTATTGTAGGCGTTGCCATGTCATTTCTCTTCCCAACTAATTTACATTTGCAATTAGCAGATGCCAGTGTTAAAGCGCCAAGTGGAATTGCAGAAGTTCTTCACAATGTAATTCTAAACATTGTTGACAACCCGGTTAATGCATTAATAAATGCCAACTATATTGGAATCCTAGCATGGGCTCTTATTATTGGATTTGCATTACACTCTTCTGCCAGCGACTCTACTAAATCTTTCTTCCAAGATTTAGCTACCGCAATCACTAAGGTAGTAACTTGGGTTATTAGATTCGCACCAATTGGTATCATGGGTCTCGTAGCTGAATCTGTGGGTGCTAGCGGTCTCTCTGCACTATTAGGATATGTACAATTATTAGGAGTACTTATCGGTTCTTATGCACTTGTATCCTTAGCTATGAATCCATTGATTGTATTCCTTTATACACACAAAAACCCATTCCCGTTGGTATGGACCACACTTCGTGAAAGCGGATTATATGCATTCTTTACAAGAAGTTCTGCCGCTAACATTCCAGTAAACTTAGATCTTTGCAAACGTTTAGGTTTAAATCCGGATATATATACGATTTCTATTCCTCTCGGTGCAACCATTAACATGGCAGGTGCATCCATTACAATTTCTGTGCTGGCATTAGCTGCTGCACATACTTTAGGAATAGCGGTTGATTTCCCAACAGCATTACTACTTTGTTTAGTTTCTACTGTAGGTGCATGTGGTGCATCCGGTGTAGCAGGCGGTTCTTTGTTATTAATTCCGGTAGCATGTGCTTCTTTCGGAATCAGTAATGATATCGCAATGCAAGTGGTTGGTGTCGGATTTATCATTAGTGTGTTAGAAGATGCTTGTGAAACCGCTCTTAACAGTTCTAGCGATGTACTCTTTACCGCTACCGCTGAATTTGCTCAACGTGCTAAAAATGGTACACTTTCTTCATCAAATATGGTGCCTAAACTTTAATAAAAAAATAAAAAAACACTCAGAAATTTCTGAGTGTTTTTTTCTATACTTCAAAAGTAACCTTCATATGTAAATCACAGTAACTTTCAATGAAATCATTTATATATATAACTACTTCTTTATATGCCGATTTACCTATTACTCCATAAAAATGTTCTCCCCACTGGTGTTTTTGTAAAGATTGTAGTAAAACATATGCTTCCTTTGATATCGAATAGTTGGACAAAGGCTCTTGCTCCAGAGGATTAAATCCTGAAACTGTTAAAAGTTGCAAGGAAGTTATAAGTGCACATACAGATTTATTATGAATTCTAGCAGAAAAAGCTCCTTGTAGAATAATTTGCCACGCCAATAAATCAGAATCTAAAGGTGCAAATAGTATCTTCATCAGGGCACTGACAAAATACCAATTATTAACTTCCTTATAAGAGCACTGTAACATATTAAAAAGAAGCTGCCCCTCGTATTGGGTCATAATAAATAACTCGTCTTTAATCATCACTGTTATTCGAAGTAATGCATACGGAGTTAGATACCCACTCCCATACTTCTTTATAGTTGATTCTGAAGTAAATACTACTATATTTCCGCTGTCCTTCGTAAAAACATGTAGCAATCTTCCTTTATTTCCTACTTTTTTTACAGAAAGAACAACCCCTTCTTTATTTTGTATCTTGCTCTGTTGCAATTGTTTCATCGAGTGTCTCCACCTCTATATGTGTAGCTATATATGTAGCTTTAACACGACGAATTCGCAGTCCATCCATCCGAATAACTGTAAATTTCCAATTTTCAATTTGAATAGAGTCTCCTACGGAAGGAATCCTTTCCAATATAGAAAAAACATAGCCTCCAATCGTATTAGCACTGCTTTCATTTTTAAAATTGATTCCTAAACAATCTGAGATATCATCTAAAATAACCATCCCCTCAAACTCATAAGAACCATCTGTATGTTTTACAATTTCATGCAAGCCGATACCAAAATCAGCAGGTATCTCTCCCACCAATTCTTCTACTAAATCTTCCAATGTAACTAATCCCACAGTTCCCCCATATTCATCAACAACCACTGCAATATATACACGTCGTGATCTCATACGTTGTGTCAAGGAAGATACCGACATAACTTCGGGAACTACAAGTAATTCTCTAATAATCTTTTTAACGTTGTTTTCGTGCTGTAAATAGCTTTCCATAAAATCTTTTACATGTACAAATCCTAAAATATGATCTTTATCATTCATACAAACAGGATATCTAGTATGCGGTGATTTAGCTATACATTTTCTTTGCTCTTCCATGCTATCTTCATACTCTAGAACTATCATTTGATTTCTAGGAATCATAACATCTTTTACTAATAAGTCAAAAAAATCAAAGCTATTTTTCAATAACTTATTTTCTGTGGTATTTAGTTGACCTCCACTATGACTTTCCTCTACAATGCTACGAATTTCATCTTCAGAATAGGTAAAATCAATTCGATTATGAAAAGGTTGCCCATTATTAGCATACATCTGCTTCAATAACAATAAACACGCCGTAGTTATAGGGTTAAAAACAGTACTTATATATTTGATAAACCAGATAACAGATATTAAACATCCTAAAGGATTCACTAAAGCTTTAGCGGATGCAAATTCAATAGAAAATACCCAAAAAATCACCAACATACAAAGATAAAAGGTGACTTGTCCCACATTCAAAATCCAAGAGATGCCATTATATCCGGCAATAACAAGTACTTCTTTTGATAAAATAACAATTTGCAAAAGAACATAACCATAGGCAATCGATATCAATAAAGTAAATAAATTAAGACTCATAAGAACTTCCGATGCTTTATCATAAAAAGGTTTTACCTTTTGCACCATGTCCGAATCCAATTCTTCATTATCATCTATATAATTTTTTCGCATTCTGGAGAAAGATACA
The DNA here is from genome assembly GCF_001717505.1 of Dialister pneumosintes. NCBI lineage: Bacteria > Bacillati > Bacillota > Negativicutes > Veillonellales > Veillonellaceae > Dialister > Dialister pneumosintes. Next base: position 275,344 of record NZ_CP017037.1, on the reverse strand, counting down.
TTTGCAATCGTACAAATTCTATTTACATATCCTAAAAAAAAAGAAAATAAAATATATAATCCAATAAGATTCATATGGATACTAATAAAACCCACCTCCTTGTATTTAAAATACTTGTATTCTATTACTTGTGTTCTTTATATCCAAGCTCTCGAAGAATATAATCCTTATTCTTCCAATCACGATGAACTTTTACCCACAAATCAAGAAAAACTGGAGCATTAATTAAATTCTGTATTTCAGTACGAGCCTCTTTTCCTGCTTCTTTTAATAAAACTCCTTTTTTTCCTATAATAATTCGCTTTTGTGACTCACGTTCCACATATACAGTACAACGTATATATACTTTTCCGTTTTCTCTTTCTGAAAATTCTTCTGTAAAAACACCAATAGCATGAGGAATTTCATCTCTTGTTCGAGTAATTATCTTTTCTCTAACAATTTCTTGCACAATATTCCTTTCCGGTTGATCCGTTACCATATCATCAGGAAAGTATTTGGGACCTTCCTTCAAATGTGTTTCTACTATATGTAAAAAAGTATCTATATTTTCCTCTGTTTGTGCGGATATAGGAACAATATCTGCAAAATCATAAATTTTGTTATACTGTACCACCTTTTTCATTAACTCTTCTTTATTAATCAAATCAATTTTATTAAGAGCTAAAATAACAGGCACCTGGCGTTCTTTTAATAAACTAAGAATGTATCTATCCCCTGCTCCTAAAGGATCTACACAAGAACAAATAAAGACAATAACATCTACTTCTGATAATGCATCCACCGTAGATTGACGAATCACTTTTCCAAGTTCACTTTTAGGCTTATGCATACCCGGTGTATCTAAAAAAACCACTTGTGAATTCTCTCCATTCCAAACCCCTGTTATCTTATTTCTTGTAGTTTGTGCATGCCTGGAAACTATAGAAATTTTTTCTCCGAGCACTGCATTAAGTAATGTCGACTTCCCCACATTAGGCCTTCCCACTAATGCAACAAAACCTGAACGAAAAGTTATTTTTTCTTCAACCATAAATTTCTCCTATTTCATATCGATACTTTTAATTTTCATTTATAATTAAACGTTGTAATCCACAAGCACTTAAAATAGCTTCTTCTGCTTGCCGCATGGCCTTTTTTTCTTCCAATTCATAATGATCATATCCTAAAATATGTAAAAACCCATGTACTGCCAAATATGCCATTTCTCGTTCCTTACTATGCCGATATTCTTTTGCCTGTTCTATAGCACGGTCAATATTAATCACAATATCTCCCAACATATTTTCTTCTTCAAGAGTAGCCCCTGCCATTCCTTCATTTAAAGCAAAAGACAAAACATCCGTTGGTGCATCAATATGCCTATATTGACAATTCAATTCCTGTATAAGTGTTGCATCACAAATCAAAACGCTGATTTCTGCATTTTCGGAAACTTGTTGTAATTCAGCCCCTTTATTTAACACTAAATGAATCAAATCTTCTAGCTCTTTGTTTTTAAATGTTTCCTTATCATAACTAATTGTAATATCCATATATCCCTCTTTATTTTTTTATTCGGTTATCTCTTTGTTCATAAGCTCTAATAATAGCCGCCACCAAATCATGTCTTACAACATCATTCTCTGAAAAATGAATAAATTGTATTCCTGAAATATCTTGTAGTACTTCTGCCACATCTACTAAACCACTTTTTGTATGTACCGGTAAATCAATCTGTGTAACATCTCCATTAATAACCATTTTTGAACGAAATCCTAAACGAGTTAAAAACATCTTAATCTGTTCTACAGTTGTATTTTGTGCCTCATCAAGAATAACAAAGGCTTTTTCTAAAGTTCTACCGCGCATATAAGCTAATGGTGCCACTTCAATGATTCCTTTTTGCTGTAATTTTTCAAATTCTTCAATACCAAACATATCTAATAATCCATCAAAAAGAGGTCTCAAATAGGGATTAACCTTCTCTTGCATATCTCCAGGAAGAAAACCTAACTTTTCTCCTGCTTCTACTGCCGGCCGAACCAAAATAATACGTTGTACTTCTTTATTTCTTAAATAATAAGCTGCTAATGCTACTGCTAAATAAGTTTTCCCTGTACCTGCCGGACCTACCCCAAAAGTAATGGAGTTATGCCTTATAGCATCTATATATGTTTTCTGTCCCAACGTCCTTGGTCTAATGATAGTTCCATTTTTTGTGACATTAATAACATCCTCTGCCATTTCATGGAAAGCTTCTATTTTCCCCTGTTGCAGTGCATCTGCTACAGCATAAATTTGCCGCTGACTCAATCGAATATTCCTTTTAAGTAAGTACCTTAACTCGTAAATAAGTTGTATAACTTTTTCAACTTGTAGTTCCTCACCGGTTATACGAATCAAATTTCCCCGTCCAATCATATTACAATTATATAAGTTGCCTATAATATGGAGGAAATGACTATCTCGTTCCATCAAATTTATTGCAACATGAGAATCCTCTATAATAATTTCTTTATCAATTACAAGATTCATTCCGCATCATCCTCTCCACAAAAACGCTGTAAAGCGGATCCATTTAAATAATTGCATCGACACCCTTGCGACAAATGTAACTGTTCTAATTCTACATCAATCATTTTCTTTATTTCCCACCAAGGTTTTCCCTCATTAATTTTTAAAATAGTATCACCTGCAGCACGCCCTACCATACGTTGCATAATCATATCCGGTCGTACATAAGTAAGAAAGAGTATCACACGTTGCACATACTCTTCTATTGGAAGTAAAGTTATATTCCCCAATAAGAATTCTTTAGCTAATATAGTATCTTTTACAATAAATAAAGAATGTAATTTGACTTCTGTTACCGGTAATACAGATACCAACTTAGCCGCTTCTATGACATCAATAGAATCATCCCATGGCAAATCAGCAATGATATGTGTACATAAACCAAATCCATACTTCCCAATTCGAATAGCTGCATCTATAAACTCAGCCACAGTGTGACAACGATTAAGTTTAATCAAAGTATGAGTATTAGCAGATTGCAGACCTAATTCTATAGTAATATCAACTTCATATTTTCTTTGTATTTCTTGCAATACATCTAAATATATATCATTAATACAATCGGGTCTTGTTGAAATATGTAATCGGACTATCCCCGGATATCCGGCTGCATCTTCCATAGCTTTTTTAAAAATCCCCAATGGCATATAAGTATTACTGAAATTTAAAAAATAGGCAATAAATTTATTTGCTTTATATTTAGGTCCTATATGAAAAATACCGTTTTTTAATTGTTCTGAAACTGAAATTTTATGTATTTTCTCATAACCCGCTCCAATACTACCACAAAAAATACATCCTTCTTGTGATAAATTACCATCGCGATTAGGACAAGTCCAAGATAAAGCAATCGGTATTTTATATACCTTTTCTCCATATTGTTTTTTTAATGCATCTGAAAATGTATTATATCGACTCATTAGTACTCCTTCTATTGGTTTTATTATATAATACTGTTACTAAATACGCATTAAATCTTAATATATCCCCTATAAGATGTGTATAATAGAACTGATAATAAAATTACACATCCTTACACTAAGCAAGGAGGACTTATGATACAAATTCAAACCGTACAATTAGCAGTTGTCCCTGGTAATGTGAGAGCAAATTGGAAACTTATAGAGAAAGAAATTCAAAAAGCAAAACAAAAACAGGTTGACGTACTTGTTTTACCTGAAATGTGTCTTTCCGGATATCTCATTGGTGACATTTGGGAACAAGATTCTTTTTTAGAAGAATGTAAACTTTATGGGCAACGGATTATTGAAGCTTCACAAAACTTAACTATTGTTTGGGGAAACGTAGCTGTTGACAGAACTCTTATAGGAAATGACGGTCATGTCAGAAAATATAATGCAGCATTTGCAGCTTATAATGGTAAATTAGTATCTCCTACTAATAGCAATCTCCCTTATACAATCAAAACACTATTACCCAATTATAGACAATTTGATGATCCTAGACATTTTACAAGTATGATTGAAGTAGCTGCTGAAAATCATATGCCTATAGAAGCCACTTTACAACCTTTCCACCTTCCAATCCCTTCACAAAAAGAACCTCTTTGTTGTGGCATTATTTTATGTGAGGATAGTTGGGATGAAAACTATCCCATTCGTCCTATGCATATTTTAAAAGACAAACAAGTAAAATTATTCATTAACTTATCCGCCTCGCCTTTTGCTTTGGAAAAAAATCAAAAACGTCATCGTATGATTTCTAAATTAACAAGAGATCTCCAAATTCCCATGCTATATGTAAATCAATGCGGCATGCAAAATAATGGAAAAAACTGTTATGTTTTTGATGGACAAAGCGCCTCTTATAATGCACAAGGAATTCTTACCGGAGAAACAACTGCTTTTAATCCGTCCAGCACTATATTTTCATTAAACGAAAATATAGGACTTATTACACCTAACGAAGCTACTATTTACGCATCTTCCCCTTCTGTACTAGAAGCTTTACGTTATGGTTTATCTGAATTTTTAAAATCAATTCAGATACATCATGTCGTTATAGGAGTATCAGGAGGTATCGATTCTGCTGTAAATGCAGCCTTATACCGCAGCATTCTCCCCGCTGATCAAGTTTTATTAGTAAATCTTCCTACTCAATTTAACTCCCATGTAACTAAAAATCTTGCTCATCAACTTGCATTAAACCTAAATTGTCCTTATGTTTCTATTCCTATTCATCAACCTATAGCTAATACTTATTCGGAATTACATAACCTTTCTATTCAAACTACAAAGGGGATACAACAACTACCAATTACCTCTTTCATGCAAGAAAATATGCAAGCAAGAGATCGTTCCGGTCGAGTCCTAGCAAGTCTTGCTGCACAATTCCAAGGAATTTTTACTTGCAATGCAAATAAAACGGAACTCACTGTCGGCTATGGCACTTTATATGGTGATTTAGCAGGTGCTATTGCCGCTACAGGAGATTTATGGAAACATCAAATTTATGAGTTAGGTCATAGTCTTAATGCATTCTTTAATCAAGAAATAATACCTGCCGAAAATTTTAACATTAATCCAAGTGCAGAATTATCCCCTGCACAATCTATAGAAAAAGGGCTCGGTGATCCTTTAATCTATGAGTATCATGACTATTTATTAAAAAGTTTTATCGAACCGTGGAATCGTGCCACCCCGGAAACCATTCTCGGTTGGTACATCGATGGTACATTGGATAAACATTTAGGTTGTACAAGAAAATCCAGTGAAATTTTTAAGACTCCATTCGAATTTATTTCCGATTTAGAAAAATGGTGGAACCTTTTCTCAGGATTTTCCGTTGCCAAAAGAATACAATCGCCTCCTATACTTTCCGTGAGTCGACGTTCTTATGGATTTGACCTAAGAGAATCTCAACTTCAACCTTATTACACCACTAAATATTTGCAATTAAAAGAAACTCTATTAAAAAAATAATAAACCTTTAATGTATAAATTTTACACTAACAAAAAACACCCCAGCTATGTGGGGTGTTTTTTACTAACCTTTAAAATATGGTTTAAATGCCGATTCTTTAGGACGTCTATCTTTTGTTTGTTTCTTTTTCCCATAAGAACTCGATTTAGTTCCTCTTCTTCCGCCATGGCGTTCTTCCTCTTTATGGCGTCTAAAGTTTCTATCTCCTCTACGTGAACTATTTCGGAATCCACGTCCACCTTTAAAGCCGTTACGACGACCATATGGTGCTTCCGTACTAATACATACAGGTGTTACATCCGGCTGTTTGGTCAATAACTTAATAGCAGCTGCCACTAAAGTGGTAGAGTCAATATTATTAAGTAATTCTTCTGCATTTTCTCTAAATTCTTCCAGTCCGGAATTTCCGGCTGTTTCTACCAGTTGTGTAATAGCACTTCGTTGATTTTCAGCAATAACCTCAGATAATGTAGGCACTGTTCTCCGTGTAATCTTACGACGAATAGCTCGTTCAATAGCTCTAAACTGACCCATTTCTCTAGAGATTATAAAAGTGATTGCCTGCCCTGTCTGTCCTGCACGACCGGTTCTTCCTACTCTGTGTACATAGATTTCAGGATCTTGAGGCAAATCAAAATTGTATACATGTGTAACGCCGCTAATATCTAATCCACGAGCAGCCACATCCGTTGCAACTAATATGTCTATTGTATTTTCTTTAAATTGCCTAATAACTGAATCTCTTTTAGCCTGTGATAAATCTCCATGAATCCCTTCTGCTGAGTATCCACGCTTCTTTAAAGCTTCTGTTACTTCATCAGCACGACGCTTTGTTCGAACAAATACGATTGCCAATTCAGGAGCTTGCATATCTAATAACCGGCATAATGCATCAAATTTTTGGCGATCCGGCAATTCAATATATTGCTGCTCTACCAAATCAATGGTAACCGTAGATGACTTCACCTTAACTAACTGTGGCTCTCTTAAAAAAGAGTTTACCAAATCACGAATCGTAGCAGGCATAGTCGCCGAAAACAGCATGGTTTGTCTTTCTTCCGGAATCGTTTTTAATATAGTGCGTATATCATCGATAAAGCCCATATTAACCATTTCATCAGCTTCATCAAGAACTAAAATTTGTACATGAGATAAATCAATTGTACCACGTTCCATATGATCCATTAATCGACCCGGCGTTGCTACAATAATATTCGGTTTTTTATTTAATGCTCTAAATTGACGATTAATATCTTGTCCACCATAAATAGGTAATGCATGAGTAGACAAATATTGTGCTAAATGATTAATTTCTTCTGCAGATTGAATAGCAAGTTCTCTTGTTGGCGAAAGTACAATAGCTTGCGGTCCCGGAGCGGAGATATCAATATTTTCTAAAATAGGAATACCAAAAGCTGCAGTCTTTCCGGTACCGGTCTGTGCCTGTCCAATAATATCCTGCTTTTGCAAAGCTACCGGTATCGACATTTTTTGAATAGGAGTAGGCTCTTCAAACCCCATATCACTTACTGCTTTAATAATTTCTTTACTGACTCCTAAATCTACAAAAGTTGTTACCTTTTCTTTACATTGAATTGTTTCATTTGCCTTACTAACTTCCATCTTTTCTCCTTATTATACTTTGAAATTTTTATTTCCTAAACTAATGGGGTTTCGTATCTTATCCATAGTTTTATAATAATTTTCTCCTCTATATCAAGATTGTATTTCTCATCTTTATTTTATTTGATTATTTTATATTTTCTATGTTTTTACTGTAGCACATAACTATATACTTGCTTGTAATGAAAATACGCTCCCCTTTACAATTGCTCTTTATTGTAACACATATTCAACTCACATAGCGACAAATATTATTTATGGTATAAAATAAACTTCTTCATAAAAAATAGACGATCAACAGATCGTCTATTTTTTATATTATTTAAAGAACATTGCATAATATCCGCTAATAAAAATATAAAGAACAATAACCGGTAATCCCCAAGTCATATATGTCCGAATCCATGCCGGAAATTTTAATCCGGTTCCTAAATTAACTTCTTCAAAGAAATTGTCCCATCCCCAGCCATAACGAGTTGTACAGAAAGTAAGGTATACTAGACTACCTAAAGGAAGTACATTGTTACTAATAATGAAATCTTCTAAATCTAATATTCCACTATTTCCACCCAAAGGATGAATATCACTCCATATATTAAAACCTAATACACAAGGTAACGACAATAAAATAATAGCTGGAATCAATGCGAAAATAACAGTATTTCTTTTTAAATTAAACAATTCTCCAAAACAGGTAGTTAAATTTTCAAAGATAGCAATTACTGTAGAAAAAGATGCAAATATCATAAATAAGAAAAATAAAGAGCCCCAAATTTGTCCGCCAGGCATATTAGAAAACACACTAGGTAAGGAAACAAATAATAAATTAGGACCACTTCCCGGATCCACTCCATAACTAAAACAAGCAGGGAATATAATAAGTCCCGCAACAATAGCAACAAAGGTATCCAAAAGTATAATTAAAATACCTTCTCCCATTAATCGCTTTTCTTTCCCAATATAGCTACCGAAAACTGCTATGGAACCTTGCCCGATAGAAAGAGTAAAGAATGCTTGTCCCATAGCGGCAAAGATAGCTTCTTGTGCTCCCCCTTCAACAAAACGATTCCAATCCGGTAAGAGATAGTATTTTAATCCATCAATAGCCCCCGGTAATGTTAATGAGTTAATAGCCAAAGCAACCATCAACAAAATAAGTACAACCATCATAATTTTCGTAATACGTTCTACCCCATTACGAAGTCCCATAAGACATACCCCGAAACAAATAATGACGGTAAAAATCATACATCCTGCCATTGTTATTGGTTGGTTGAGCAAATCCCCAAATACATTAGATATAGCAGTAGAGTCCATCCCTTTAAATCCGGTAGTAACCATTTTGTAAAAATAGTAAACCATCCACCCGGAAATTGTAGTGTAAAACATCATCAGCAACACATTTCCAGCAATAGCCGGATATTTATACCAATGCCATTTAGTACCTTTAGGTTCCAATGTATCAAAAGATCCGGCAGCACTCATCCGACTACCTCGTCCAACTGATAACTCACACATAACGATGGGCAATCCTAATATTGCTAAAAACAATAAATAGAAAAGAACAAAAGTTGCTCCACCATACTTTCCGGCGATGTATGGAAATCTCCATACATTGCCCAATCCGATGGCACATCCTGCCGATACTAGAATAAAACCTAATCTAGTCGAAAATTTTCCTTGCATACTAACTCCTCCCATGCTACAAATCCTACTGTTAGATGCTATTAGCCATATATATAATACGGTCTTGAAACATCTTTCAAATAGTATATCATATTAAGTCTAGATTCCATATATTTTTGTTATCATGATTATTTAGCAAAAAAGATACTATAATAACCGGTTACAAAAATATACAGCACAATCAATGGTAATCCCCATGTCATATAAACTCTTAACCATTGCGGAAATTTTAACCCTTCTCCTGTATTTACTTCTTGAAAGAAATTCTTCCATCCCCAACCATAGCGACTGGTACAAAATACAAGATATAATAAACTACCTAAAGGAAGTATATTGTTACTTACGAAGAAATCTTCTAAGTCTAATACTCCGGTTCCGGTCCCCAATGGTTGAAATCCGTTCCAAACATTAAAACCTAAAATACATGGTAAAGATAAAATGATTATGGTAGGAATAAGACATAATATAATTTTCTTCCTATCTACATCAAGTAATTCCGAAAAACAAGAAGTTAAATTCTCAAATACAGCAATTACCGTAGAAAAAGATGCAAATATCATAAATAAGAAAAATAAAGAACCCCAAATCTGTCCATATGGCATATGAATAAAAACATTAGGCAAGGATACAAACAGCAAATTAGGCCCACTTCCCGGATCCACTCCATAACTAAAACATGCCGGAAATATAATAAGACCTGACATAACCGCTACAAAAGTATCTAGCATAATAATCCAAATACCTTCACCTGCCAGCCTCTTTTCTTTACCAATATAACTTCCAAAAATAGCTAACGCACCAATACCAAGTGATAGAGTAAAAAAAGCTTGTCCCATAGCAGCAAAAATAACCTCTTGTGCACCATACTCTATAAAGCGTTGCCAATTGGGTAGTAAATAATATTCCAATCCTTTCCCCGCTCCGGGAAGTAACAAGGAGTTAATCGCCAATGCAATCATAAGTGCCAATAAGCAAAGCATCATTGTTTTAGTGATACGTTCAACACCTTTTTGTAACCCTAAATAACAAACACCAAAACAAATCACAACAATACCTGCCATGTATCCAAACATGGTTAACGGATCTGCCAATAGATTTCCAAACAGAATACCTACAGCCTCTGCAGTAAGTCCATTAAAATCGCCTACGAGCATTTTATAAAAATAGTATGCCATCCAACCGGAAATAGTAGTATAAAACATCATAAGCAGTATATTGCCGGCAATAGCACCGTATTTATACCAATGCCACTTAGTTCCCTCAGGTTCCAATACTTCAAATGAAGTAGCTACACTTCGCTGACTTGCTCTTCCGACTGCAAATTCACATGCCATAATAGGAAGTCCTAAAATTGCTAAAAAGCCTAAATAGAACAGAACAAACATAGCCCCGCCATATTTACCTGCAATATAAGGAAATCTCCATACGTTTCCCAGACCAATAGCACATCCTGCTGACACAAGAATGAATCCTAATCTAGTTGAAAACTGTCCTCGCATATTTTCCCTCCTCTTCTACCACTCTGCAATATGCGAAAATATAATGAGTACAGTATATCATACAGTTTCTTGTCTTGCTATATATCCTATATATAAATAATTTATTTTTTATTTTAAATATTTTGTATAAGCTGCTTGAATTTTTTCAAAATCGGATTGATAACTACCTTGAATCATTTCTACTTTACCACCACCTCTACCACATAACTCATGATTAAGTGTTTTTCCCAATGCTTTCATATCTTTCTCTCTACTTCCAATTACATAATTAAAATAAGAATCCGCTTTCTTAGATATAATCATCGCTGTTTGTGCCACTTTATTTTTTAATAAAAATTCACAAAACCTTCTAATCTCAAGATTTGTCATATGTGGTTCATATAAAAAAACACTTTTACTATCCTTAGGTATGTTCTCTGCTTTTGCTTTGTAATAAAATTCATAAATTTCTTGTACACGCTGTTTTAAAGAAACTGTGTCCTGTAACACTTTTTCAACAGCATCTGCTATTTCATAAGGCTTTGTCGAAAACATATTTGATATTTTACTATTTAAATTATGCTTCGTATTATAATCAGCCATAGCCCGACTACCAAAAACAACTTCTAAACGAACACCGGTTTTATGTTTTGCTATAGAAAGAATTTTCATTAACCCAATCTCTCCGGTATTAGCAACATGAGTTCCGCAACATGCACAACAATCGGCACCGGGATATTCTACCAATCGTACTTTCCCTGTTATTTCTTTTTTACTTCTATAGTCCATATACTCTAATTCTTCCTTAGTAGGATATCGTTCAAAACTATTTGCATTACTCCAAATATAAGAGTTAACCTCTTTTTCTATCGCATACGCATCTTCAGTACTAATAAAACCGTTAAAATCCACAGTTACTATATGGTCATTCATATGAAATCCCACATTATCATAACCATATCTTTTATGAATAATCCCCGAAAGAATATGTTCTCCTGAATGCTGCTGCATATAATCAAAACGTCTCTGCCAGTCCAGAACACCATGCACACAAGTCCCTTTCATTAAAGGTTCTTGCATAAAGTGTATAATAATATCATTTTGTCGTTTTACATCTATAACCGAAATCTTATTTAACCATCCTCTATCTGCAGGTTGTCCACCACCTTCCGGATAAAAAGCTGTATTATCTAAAATGACCTCATATCCCTTATTCCCCCTCTTACAACTAACAACAATGGTATCAAACTCACGTATATATGCATCTTGATAAAACAATTCATTCATCTCTCTCATATTTCATAAAATCCTTTCTTATTAAATCATCTACTTTTATTACGATAATCCTTATAAATTAAAATAAAGTTTGTCATTAAATAACAAACTTTATTTCTTAATTTTATTTACATATATTTTACTGCTTTTATAATCTCATTTGCATTAGAAACTATAGTAGAAGCGCCTGCTGCCAACAAAGACTTTCTATTCCTATATCCCCAATCTACAGCAATAGAATGTACTTTTGCATTATGTGCAGTATATACATCCACGTCAGAATCCCCAACATAAACAGTAGAGGCTGCAGTTACTTCCAACTCTTTTAAAATAGATAATAAACGAGTAGGATCCGGTTTCTTAAAAAAATCTTCTCTTGCGCCTGCTGTTATTTTAAAAATTCCGGGAAAAAAATTATCGCATAATACTTCTACAGCAGGTTCTGCCTTATTTGATAATACTGCCAATATAATCCCCATACTTTTTAACTGTTTTAACATATCTAAAATCCCAGGGTATACAACTGTTTTACTATCGGCATGTTCTACATAATGTTTATAAAAAAAATCACAAGCTTCTTTATAAATTCCTTTTTCTACATCTTTAGGTAATGCATCTTTAATTAACCTTGCTATTCCATAGCCTACAAAACTTCGAATAGTTTCTACGGAATGTTCCGGGCAAGATACTTTACGCATGGCAGCATTGACAGAAAAAGCAATATCTTCCAGTGAGTCCAATAAAGTTCCATCTAAATCAAAAACCACTGCTTTAATCGTCATATTCTTTCAGCTCCTATTTCTATAAATATAATTTCTTTTAGTATATCATGAGTTTATATAACAACTAAAAAGACCTACCCCTCAAGGTAAGTCTTTTTATAATTACTTTTTCGTTAAAAATTGTGTAAGACTGCTAAAATGAATTTTTTCTAAAGCAATAAATAACATTGGAACAATAAAGATTTGGAATATAGTTGCTGAAGTAACCCCAAATACTACTGCAATCCCCATTTCAGACCTTGAAACAGATCCTGCTCCTGATGATAATGCCAAAGGAATATTTCCTAAGATAAATGCTAAAGAAGTCATTAGTATTGGGCGCAAACGAATTTCCGAGGCTTCAATAGCTGACTCTACTATATCCATACCATTATCAACGCGAACCTTAGCATATTCAACAATCAAAATCGCATTTTTTGCTGCCAATCCAATAATCGTCAACAATCCGATTTGAAAGTATATGTCATTATAAACATTGAACAAAAATGCGGCAATTGTAGCACCAAAGAAACCAGTCGGTAAACCAAACAAAACAGTAAACGGAATTTTCCAACTTTCATATAACGCTGCTAAAGAAAGGAATACAAACAAAATTCCTAATGATAATGCATAAACTGTCTTGCTTCCTGCCTCCACTTCCTGTTGTGAGGATTCTGCAAAAGCATAACTATATCCACTAGGAAGAACTTCTTTTGCTACATCTGCCAAAGCATTCAACGCCTGACCGGAAGAGTATCCTTCTGCATTACTTCCGCCAATCTTAATGGCAGGGAAATTATTAAATCGAGTGATTACGGCTGCTGTACTCGTTTGTGTAGGTGTAATAAAGTTTCCTATAGGAACCATATTTCCCATACCATCTCGTACAGTAACATATTTATTATCACTCACATTCATACGATAAGGGGTATCGCCCTCTGCAATAACTTTAAAATTACGCCCATAGGCAGTAAAGTCATTAATAGAAGCCCCACCATAGAAGGTAGCTAATGTACTGAAAACATCTCCAATATTAACTTGATTCTTTTGTGCTTTCAAACGATTAACATCATATTTATAAGCAGGTGTATCCATACGGAAAGTTGTATAGGCTTTACTAATTTCAGGTCTTTGATTAGCTGCTGCCAAGAATTTCCCTACTATAGCATTCATTTCCTCCATGCTACTACCATTTTTATTTAAAATATATAGGGAAAATCCGCCGGATACGCCTAATCCGGGAATAGGAGAAGGGTTTAATGCAATGACATTAGCACCAGGATTCATAGCTCCATAAGCAAAAGCTTTACCAATTAATGCATTTACCGATTGTTCCGGTGAATTTCGTTCTTTCCATGACTTCAATTTTACGAAAGAAGTCCCCGCATTAGCTTTTTGCCCTCCAGATAAAATATCAAACCCGGTAATCCCCAAAGTAGATTCTACGCCGGCTTGCTGTTCCATAAACTTTAAGAATCCTGAAATTTGTTGATTCGTCCTAGTATTTACAGCACCTTCAGGCAAACTAAATGCTGCCAAAAAATAACCATTATCTTCTTGTGGTAAGAAAGCTGTCGGTAATTTAATAAATAACCCAACAGAGATTATAGTTATGCCTACCAATACACCTAAAGGAATCATAATTCGCTGTGCCAATTTACGTAAAAAGATTCCATATACCTTAACCATACGATCAAAATAATCATTAAAGGTGTCCCATACTTTATTCAAGTGACTACGTTCACCAGATTTTTTCTCTATCTCTTTAAGCATAGACGCACAAAGTGTAGGTGTTAGAGATAATGCAGTAAATGCAGAAATAACTACTGAAATTGCAATAGTCAAAGCAAACTGCTTATATAAAATTCCCATAACTCCGCCAAGAAAAGCTACCGGGACAAAGACAGCTGCCAATACACAGGCCACCCCAATTACAGGTCCCTGTACTTTTTTCATAGCTATATAAGTAGCTTCCTTTGGTGTTTTATTGTTATATCGCATCTCGTATTCAACTGCTTCTATAACAACAATAGCATCATCTACAACCAATCCGATAGCTAATACCATCGCGAACAAAGTTAATGTATTGATAGTAAAACCAAGTACTTCAAAAGATGCTAACGTTCCTAGTAAAGAAACAGGAACTGCAATCATAGGAATAAGAGTAGATCTCCAATTTTGTAAGAATACATAAACGATTAATGCAACAAGAAGCAATGCCTCAAAAAAGGTTTCTATAACTTCACCGATAGATGCATTGATAAAATCTGTATTATCTGTATTAATAGAATACGTCATATCTTCAGGAAAGCTCTTTGCGTCTTCTGCTACTTTGGCTTTAATTTTTCCTAAAGTTTCCACAGCATTAGCATCATCAGTTAAGGAAAATGCAATAGCTGCCGACGGTTTCCCTCCATTACGAGCAATAAAGTCATACGACCTTTGATCCATGACAATACGTGCAATATCCTTTAACTTCAATAAAGAACCGTCTTGATTCGTACGCAATACAATAGTTCCAAATTCATCCGGTGTCTTAAGGCGCCCTTCTGCATTAACAATATACTGAAGTGCAGCACTTTCTGTAACAGGTGCCGTACCAATAATACCACCTGCAATTTGTTGATTCTGGACACGAATAGCATTCACAACTTCTGTTGTTGTAATATTATTTTTAGTCATCTTCATTGGATCTAACCATACTCGCATAGCATAATCAGAACCAAATTCCTGTATAGTACCTACACCGGGGATAGTCTTTAATTCATCTAAATAATTAATACTGAAATAATTTTTTAAAAA
This sequence comes from Dialister pneumosintes, assembly GCF_001717505.1. Taxonomy (NCBI): domain Bacteria; kingdom Bacillati; phylum Bacillota; class Negativicutes; order Veillonellales; family Veillonellaceae; genus Dialister; species Dialister pneumosintes. Next base: position 260,220 of record NZ_CP017037.1, on the reverse strand, counting down.
AGCAGCATCATAAGTGTTATTAGGTGATGTCAGCGCAATAACCATTGCCATATCCCCGGATGATTTTTGTGTAGTTACACCTAAAGTTCTGACAGAGTCAGGAAGAGCTGCCGTTGCTTGGTTTACTGCATTCTGCACACGAACAGTAGCCATATCAGAATCTATACCACTCTTAAACTGTACATTTAAAGAATAAGAGCCATTAGAGTTACTGGTAGAAGACATGCTATCAAACCCTTCTACTGAAACTACTTGCTTTTCTATAACTTCTGCAACCGTATCGTTTACAACCTGAGCATCTGCGCCATAATAACTGGCATGTACAGACACTTGAGGCGGCGTAATTTTAGGATAACGGTCAACCGGTAAAGTAAATATACAAAGAATCCCCGCTATAGAAATAACGAGCGACAACACAATAGCAAATATAGGACGCTCTATAAAAAATTTTGACATAAGGCCTCCTTACTTGGTACCACCGGCAGATTGTGCAGTAATTGCTTGTTTAGCTTGTTGTTCTAATACCTCTTTTGTAATAACTTCTGTCTTAACTGCCTGTCCATTTACAATCTTATTTTGGCCTTCTACTACCACTTCATCACCTGTATTAATTCCGGAAGTAATAATAGAATAAATTCCATATTGCCCTGCAATAACAACCGGCTTTTGTACCACTTTGCCATCAACAATTACATCTACCATATTTTTATTCAACAAGGGAATAATTGCTTTCGCGGGAATAAGCATGCTATTAGCTGCTACCTGAGAGTCTGCTACAACCGTTGCATACATCCCCGGAAGGAGTAAATTATTAGTATTAGGAAACGATGCTTTAAATGAAATCTGTCCTCCATTTAGGCTAGGGCTAACTTGCACAATTTTACCGGTATCAGCATACATGCTTCCATCTGATAATTTAAGTTTCAATACATCTCCTAATGCACTGGTTCCACCTTTTTCCTTAATGAAGCCAAGATATTCTTCTTCCGACATATCAAATTGTACATACAAAGGATCTGCTGATGAAATAGTTACTAAAGGTGTATTCCCGGCAGCAACGTAAGTACCTATATTCACATCATCCATTGACAACGTACCCGTAAATGGTGCCGTAACAATCGTATCATTTAAATTGTCCTGTGCAATTTGTACTTGTGCTTGTGCCGCTTCCAATGCCGCTCTGTACTGTGAAGTTGCTGCTCGCTGTGTATCATATACTTGTTGCGAAATAGCTCCACTAGAAATCAATTGCTCATAACGTGCCAAATCAGTTTGTGCATTTTCATAAGTAGCGGCAGCTCTTGCAGCTTCTGCTTGTGCTGTAGCTAAAGCAGCTTGGTAAGTTCTTGCATCAATACGATATAAGGGCTGTCCTTCAACTACTCTTTCTCCTCCACTTATATATTTCTCAATAACTGTACCCGAAACCTTAGCTTTAACCGGGACTTCTTGTAAAGCTGAAATCGTCCCTGTGTATTCACGCTGAATCGGTGTATCAGAAGTAAATACTTTAAAAGTATTTACTTTGGTTTCTTGTTGTGTGTTCCCTGATTTAGAACCACAACCAGCTAGCAAACCAGCAGAAACAATCATTCCTACCATAGCTACCGCCAGCCTCTTTTTATAATTCATTATATACCCCCAAAACTTATAAATTTTACATAAAAATATATCATTATTAATGGTATCAAATGATATATTCAATTTCAATAGATAACTATTTAATTATTTTACAATAGATTCCAAAGGAATCTTTACTACCATCTTCCTTATTTGTGCAATTCCTTGCCCACTTTTACACAACGGTCTATGTAAATCTTCTGGAAAACAAACAATAAAAGAACCTTCTGTCAAATATAAACTGGATTCTTTTTCTTTTCCTTTATAAAAATATAAATCCCTATCCGGATATGCTTCTACTTCTTCCTGACGACAAGAATAAGGTTGTATTCCTATCCGCTCTTCCCCTTTAATTAAATATACTAAATCAATAAACTTCTTATGACCTTCTAATTTTCTATAAGAAGCTTCTTCGGTAAAAGGTGACTCAAGAGAGGCTCTATATCCCAAAATAGATAAATTACCATCCTTAATCCTTGAAAGATCAAGCATCATTACTTGTTTTAAACAATCATAAATAACTTTTGGTATTTGTTTTTTATATATTTCTATATATTGAGATTCCCCAGCAATCATAACGTATCCTTTCTATATAAATATCTAATTATCCTCATGATATCATAAATAAAATAAATATAAACTAAGTCAAAACAACCTTGTGTTCTAATAATATAAAATAAGAAAGAATAAAAATCTTTTCTGTAATTGAAAAAATCTTTTTATTCTTTCTATAAATTCTAATATTTTTCTTTATTTAAAATATCATCATTAAATCTATATCTCATTTCAAATTGAACAGGAGGATCCGCAATTTTTCCTATTTCTTTGAAATATTGAGTAGAAGCGGATTGAACATCTACTTTAAATTGTTTTGCAAGATTTGTTAAATGGTCTTTTCCTGTAGAACGTTTATAAGTATCTCCCCAAAGAGTAACCGTATCATTCTTTGAATCATAATTTATTTGTTCCCTATCTCCATCTAAATTGAATATAATTTGATTATTTACGAGTTTCCCCTTTCGATCAGAAATATTTGTAGTTAATTTTTCTAATTTCACATCTACATCCACATCTATTCGTTTTCCACTTGGAGTTGATTCCAATATGGTCATCATCGGTTGATGATTCGGAGTTGTAAATTGATAGTTATAAGCTACTACAGATATATTGACCATATCCCCGTCTTTGCTAATGGATAATTCTTTAATCGGTTCATCTTCATGATTTCGAACTGTATCTACGGTAAATCCATTATAGTTAAACCAAGTTCCCTCTACCCCCTTTGGAGTACTATTACCTAAAGTACCACAAGCAGTAATCATCACTGTATTAAAAAGTACTCCGACAGACAATACAATTTTATGGATAGTATTCATTTTAAATTTCCCTTCCACGCCTACTAAAATAAATTTCTATATTATTATGTTAATTGTATTATATAAAATTTATAACATTATTAACATATAACCATTCTCCATTTGATTAGTATATTTGCGTAGTATATTATATAAAATAAATAATTTTATTGTTAAAATCTTTTATTAAAAATCGAAAAAATGAAATCTCAAATCATGTTATTAAAATTAAAACTTATCCCGGTACTCCTTATAGGAATTATCATTGTCCAAATTACACCTCTAAGAAAAGCAATAAAAATGAATAAAGAGCAATTAGAAGAGTGGACAAAAGATATTCCTTCTATAAAATTACTCCCGATTGAAAAATGTATGCTGTTCATTAGCCGAATTCTAACAATATTTGTCGGCGGTATTATAAGTATTGAGTTATTGGGATTTGCTATACTAATATGGTATTGGGGTGATGTATGGATTAATGTTTTTACAAATCCTGACATTACAACTCAACAAATTTTGTTAGTAGTCCTACTCACCATGATACCTATGCTTATCATGTTTTGTTTCGGAATTATTATATATAAAATCTATAAACGAAAAGTTGTTATCCATTGGGTAAATTATTACATACAAAAATATCTGATTAACTAAAAAGGCTTTTCGATTTCTCGAGAAGCCTTTTTTATTTTTGGAGCGCCTAGAGGGATTCGAACCCTCGCACCCGGTTCCGGAGACCAGTGCTCTATCCTCTGAGCTATAGGCGCCTAATGAAAAAATTATATCATATACTTACTTAATGCTCAAATCATATAAATATGCTAAAATAGCGTTAATAAGGAGGTTTTACTATGTCTATTGATGATGAAAAACTGGCAGAAGAAACACTACAACAAATGAGAGTTTCTTATAAAAAAGAACTCTCTCAAATATATAAAATGTCAACTATGCAAAGAAAGATAGCCCCCTCCGCTTCCACATCAAAGCAATATGAAAAAATGAGGCAAGATATTGAAGCTTTAAAAAAGAAATATAGCATTAATTATTAATCTTTCTTATTAAATTTGACACTGTTATATAGATATGATAAACTCTCTTTATCAGCTTATGGATCATTAGCTCAGCTGGTTAGAGCACCTGACTCTTAATCAGGGTGTCTGAGGTTCGAATCCTTGATGATCCACCATAAAAACACAGATTATAAGTCTGTGTTTTTTTATTTTCTCATAATATCCCCTATTAGTATTACCATATTTTCTTGACACTTTCTTTATCTATATGATAAACTTCTTTTGTCAGCTTATGGATCATTAGCTCAGCTGGTTAGAGCACCTGACTCTTAATCAGGGTGTCTGAGGTTCGAATCCTTGATGATCCACCATAAAAACACAGATTATAGGTCTGTGTTTTTTTATTTTCTTATAAATAAAAGGAACTCGCTTATAACGAGTTCTTTTTATTTAAGACCGTAAAAATTTCTCAAAAACGAAATTACCAAGAGCAGCTCCTTTAGCTGTCATTTGGATATGTCCATCTTTTTCTATCAATAAATTTTTGTCTTTCAGTATTACTATTTCTTTTTTATACCATGTTTCCGGATAAGAACCATAACGACTATAAAAATCTTCTCTATCAAACCCTTCTTTCATTCGTAAGTGTAGAAAACAATATTCTTCCATATCTTCTGATTCTGATAGATTTATGATTTCCATTGGAGGCTGTCTATCTTTTAATAATTCTGTTATATATTGACGAATTCCCGGAACAACTTCTATTCTTTGTGTTCCTAAGCGAGAACATGCAGATGGTCCGAATCCAATATAATCATCCATATACCAATATTTTAAATTATGTTTAGATTCATAATTTTTCCGTGCAAAACTCGAAATTTCATATCTATGAAAACCATAATGAGGAAGAATCCTACACATAGCTTGATACATATTCCAACTTTCAGATTCTGTTGGACGCTGTAGTAATCCCCGTTCCATTAATTGCCAAAAGCGAGTTCCCTTTTCAATAATAAGACTATAAACAGACAAATGTGTAATAGGTAAATGAACTGCCCAGAGTAATGAGTTTTTAAAATCAATGCAGGTTTGACCGGGAAGTTCATACATTAAATCAATACTGATATTATGAAACCCTATTTGATAAGCTCTTTTTATAGATTGTGCCGCAGAAGCTGACGAATGATTTCTCCCTAAAAAAGACAACATATGATTATCTCTTGTTTGTACACCTACAGAAATCCGATTAATGCCTAATTGATAAATAGATAAAAGATATTCTTCCGTCATATCTATCGGATTCATTTCCATCGTAATTTCTGCATATTTCTCAATACAAAAATGTTTTTTTAAACAAGAAAGTATTTTACCAATTGATTTCGGTGACAATAGAGAAGGAGTTCCTCCACCAAAATATATGGTGTCACAATTTACATAACGAACCTCTTTACTGCGGAGTTCAATTTCCTTACATAGCGCCTCAATATATAAATCATCTTCACGTCTTGTTAATGAATAAAAATCACAATATCCACAACGAGATTGACAGAAAGGAATGTGAATATAAACCCCTGTTTTATTATTCTTCATTTTTTAATACTGCCATGAACGCCTCTTGAGGAATTTCAATACTGCCAACTTGCTTCATACGCTTTTTCCCTTCTTTCTGCTTTTCAAGAAGTTTTTTCTTTCGGCTGATATCCCCGCCATAACATTTAGCAAGCACATCCTTACGATAAGCTCGTACTGTTTCTCTAGCAATAATTTTACTTCCAATGGCTGCTTGAATAGGCACCTCAAATTGTTGTCTTGGAATAATGTCTTTAAGTTTCTGTGCCAAAACACGTCCACGTGATACGGAGTTACTACGATGAACAATTACAGATAATGCATCTACCAAATCTCCATTCAAAAGAATGTCTAACTTTACAGCATCCGTATCTTGATATCCATCGAGCTGATAATCTAAAGAAGCATATCCCCTAGTAGAAGATTTTAGTTTGTCAAAAAAATCAAAAATAATTTCAGAAAGAGGAATATGATACGATAAAGTTACTCGTGTTGTATCCAAATAATCCATAGTTTCATAGATGCCACGACGGCTTTGTGCCAAATCCATAACAGCACCTACCATATCGGAAGGCACTAGTATTTCAACTTTAGCAACAGGTTCTTCAATATGTTCAATCTCAGTCATAGGTGGCAATGCTGCCGGATTATCAATATTAAGAATTTCTCCATCTGTCTTATATACTTTATAAATAACAGAAGGTGCTGTAGTAATAAGCTGCAATCGATATTCTCGTTCTAATCGCTCCTGAATAACATCCATATGCAATAAACCGAGAAATCCACAACGGAACCCAAAACCAAGTGCAGTAGAAGTTTCCGGTTCGTATTCCAATGCGGCATCATTAAGACTTAATTTTTCTAATGCATCCTTTAAAGTATCATAATCTTTACTATCAATTGGGTATAGACCACAGAATACCATAGGAAGAGCTTTACGATATCCAGGTAGAGCTTCTGTTGCACCATTCTCTGCAGTTGTAATAGTATCTCCCACTTCACAATCATGAACATTTTTAATGCTGGCAGCAATATACCCTACTGCACCACACTCCAATTCTTTATCAGCTCTTGGATAAGGTGCAAAATATCCTACTTCCGTAACTTTATGCACCTTGCCATTAGCCATCATACGAATATCCATTCCCGGTTTTATAGAACCACTTACTACACGCACATAAGCAATAGCCCCTTTATAGGAGTCAAAAATGGAATCAAAAATTAAACATTGTAAGGGTTCTTCGCTACGTTCTTCAGGTGCAGGAACACATTCAACAATACGTTCTAAAACTTTTTCAACACCCAATCCTGTTTTAGCACTAATTTCTATAGCATCTGACATATCTAATCCGATAATATCTTCTACTTCCTTTTTTACTCGTTCCGGATCTGCACTTGGTAAATCAATTTTATTAATAACAGGAATAATTTCAAGATTATTATCTAATGCCAGATACACATTAGCTAAAGTTTGTGCTTGTACACCTTGTGTTGCATCAACTACTAAAATAGCGCCTTCACAAGCAGATAAACTACGAGATACTTCATAGTTGAAATCAACATGTCCCGGTGTATCAATCAAATTCAACTGATAAGTTTGTCCATCTTTATACTTATACATCAAACGAGCAGATTGCTCTTTGATGGTAATCCCTCTTTCGCGCTCTAAATCCATGGTATCTAAAAGCTGTGCTTCCATATCTCTTTTTTGAACAGTGCCTGTTATTTCTATCAGGCGATCTGCCAAGGTCGATTTCCCATGATCAATATGTGCAATAATTGAAAAATTTCGAATATGTTTTGTACTCATAAAATATTCTCCCAATGGAAATCGGCTAAAAAGGGCTTTTCTAGCCGCACCTATAATTTCATCATTATGATTGTAATGCATTTATTACTAAGTGACTAGTATCTCTATCTATTTTTATAACTTTGCTTTTCTTTTTCTGATTTTATATAAAGTAAGACTCCCAATGTTGTCCAACCGCTTAAAATCCCCCACTCTAAAGAATCTAAGGATACCGGGCTGAATGGAATAAGCAAAAGCCCTGTCAAAAAAGATCCTGCCAATATACCAAGCCATATACCAAACTTCCCTCCAGGAACTTGATAAGGTCGTTTCAACTCGGGATATTGCCTGCGAAATTTAAGACAAGCCCCTGCTACCATTGTACAAGGAAGGATAAATGCTAATCCTGCAATCTCAGTAAGAGGTAGCAACATATGATATCCCAAAAAAGGACCTATCAGAGTTAATATAGATAAAAGAATACAAGCTGCTTTGGGTGTACCTTTTCTATCTACTTTTGCAAACACCTGTGGCAGTTGTCCTTTACGTCCCATCGCAAGAAGTATTCTAGATGTTGCAGAAAACAAAGAATTCATCGGACCAAGAGGACTTAAGGTTGCAATAGCAAGCATAAATATAGCCAAGTAAGGATTAATATCTCTGAGTACGGCTAATGCAGGAATCGGTCTTTCAATAAAAGAAGTCCATGGAATAATTGTACTAAATGAATAAATACAAATTCCATAAAACACAGCGGAAGCTATGACTGTTAATCCTATAACCCGTCCATAATTTTTCCAATTAATACCCGATTTAGCTTCCTCGGCCTGATCCGGTATAGTATCTAGCCCAGTATAAAAATAAGGTGTTAATACAAGTACAGAAATGAGTGCTTCCACAAAATGTTCCCCACCGGTTATTGCGACAGGTCCCTGTACATATTCAAAGAATGGCATAAAATTATGCACTCCACCACGCCAAAAACTAATAACCATAGCAATAGTCATTCCTAAAAACAGCATTCTTGTCAAATTTTTTTGTAAACTTGCCATAGAGGCCGCTCCCCTAAAATTTTGTAAAATAACACAACATGCAGCAGCTATTCCAAAGAGTAACGGCCATAAATAAACAGTAGAGCCAAATATTTCATATAGTTTAATGTCTAGTAACCACGGCCAATAGGCAGATACTAATTCTGTCATAATAGTAGTAACAGCGAGTGCTTCCCACGGGCATACAATTCCGTCACCAAAAGCCAACAACCACCCTGCTAAAAAAGAAGCTTTTTTACCAAATGCCCGATCAATATATTCTACAATCCCCCCTGAAATAGGCATAGCAGTTGCCAGTTCTCCAAAACAAGCTGCTATAGGAAGTAAAATAATTCCTCCAATAAAAAAAGCAATAATAGCAGCTAAAGGTCCCCCACCTAATATGACCCAATCGCCTACCATTAAAATCCATCCAATGCCCACAATAGCACCAAATCCTATGTTAAAATAGTCAAAATTTGAAAGCGTTTTGTGCACTTGTCCTTTATCTTTATTCGCATCATAATTTTCCATATAAACTGCCTCTATACTTCTTACCATTAAATAAATATACTATTTTATTCTATCATAATTTAATGAGTTTCGACTTCTTTGACAAACCAAAAAAGTTTCATGTAGAAAAAACTACATGAAACTTTTTTGGTTTTAACTATTCAAGAAATCTTTAATTGTTTGCAAAGCTCTTTCTGCCAATTTTTCATTCTTATTCTTCTTTGGAATCTTATATGTTAGTGAAGGAATAAGTCCAAAATTAACATTCATTGGTTGAAAATTTTTCCCATCAAAATGACTAATATACCACATCAAAGCTCCTGTTGCTGTCTCTTTAGGGAATGCCCTCGGTTCTATACCACGCCATCTGGCAATTGCACTTTTAGCTGCAACAATACCGGATACCGCCGATTCAACATAACCTTCTACTCCGGTCATTTGTCCTGCAAAGAAGAGTCCTTGACGAGCTTTTGTCTCTAAAGTAGCTTCTAGTAATCGAGGAGAGTCTATATATGTATTCCTATGCATCACTCCATATCGAACAAATTCTGCCTCTTTTAATCCGGGAATCATTCGAAATACCTGTCGCTGTGCACCCCATTTTAAATGAGTTTGAAAACCCACCATATTATATTGTGTAGCTTCTTCATTATCTTGACGTAATTGTACAACTGCATAAGGTTCTCTTCCCATACGAGGATCCGGTAACCCCACTGGTTTCAGAGGACCAAAACGCATAGTATCTTTACCTCTGGCAGCCATAACTTCAATAGGCATACAACCTTCAAATACTTTTTTATTTTCAAATCCATGTATTTCTGCTACTTCAGCCTGGATTAATGCTTCACAAAAATCTTTATACTCTTGTTCATTCATTGGACAATTTAAATAAGCAGCTTCCCCTTTTCCATAACGAGATGCTTTATATACTACAGAAAAATCCATCGATTCCTTTGTAATAATGGGTGCTGCTGCATCATAAAAATGTAATCCTTCTCCACCACAAAATTTCTGTATATCTTCTGCCAATGCACCTTCTGTTAAAGGGCCTGTTGCAATAATTACAATCCCCTCTTGAGGAATCTGTGTAATTTCTTCTTCAATAAACTCAACATAAGGGTGATTTTTTAGCTGTGAAGTAACTTCTTCTCCATACCCATGTCTATCCACGGCAAGAGCCCCTCCGGCAGGTACTTGATGTAAATCCGCAGCTTTCATAATCACAGAATTCATACATCTCATTTCTTCTTTAAGTAATCCTACTGCATTAGTAACTGCGGATGCACGAAAAGAATTACTACATACAAGCTCTGCAAAATAACCAGTATGATGAGCAGGTGAAGATTTCTTAGGTCTCATTTCAATAAGGCGTACAGGTATCTTTTGCTCTGCTAACTGCCAAGCAGCCTCGCTTCCGGCTAAACCTGCTCCTATTACTGTTATTTTTTCAGTCATAGTTTATAGATCCACCCTTTCTTTTTTACTTTGCTACTGTTTTTCTTGTTTTTTGTGGATATGTTTCACATTCTTGGTTAGAGCAAAAAATCTTTTCTGTTCCATTTTTATAGACACGTTTTACTTTAATATGTCCACACACTTCACAAAAATCATTTACCGGCTCATTCCACAATACCATATTGCAGGAAGGATATTGATTACAACCATAAAAATAGCGTCCTTTTTTCGATTTACGTTTTACAATATGACCGTTCTTACATTTAGGACAAGTAATACCGGTATCTATAACAATAGATTTAGATGCCCCACATGAAGGACACGACAAATATCTACCATAAGGCCCCATCTTATAATTCATCAAATGTTGACACTTTTCACAAACGACTTCTGAAGGTTCTTCTTTTACTTCCTTATTATAAGGTTTGATATTTTTACAATCAGGAAAGTTAGGACAAGCTAGATATTTACCATATCGCCCTAACTTAATAATCATATTTGCTCCACATTTCTCGCAAACAACATCTGAAATCTCTTGATTGTTTTTCTTCTCCTCTGCAGAATTCGCATCGGCTTTACTCAATTCTTTACTAAAAATAGTATAAAAATCAGAAAGAACTTTTTCATAAGTTGCATGTCCATCTGCTACTTGATCCAGCCATTTTTCCATATCAGCCGTAAAACTTATATCTACTACTCGACCAAAATATTTCTTCAATAGATTCGTAACAATAAATCCTAATTCTGTAGGAATAAACTGTTTTCCATCTTTATCTACATATTTTTTCTTTTGGATTACTTCTAAAATAGGTGCATAAGTAGATGGTCTTCCAATCCCTTTTTCTTCCAACATCTTAATCAAACTCGCTTCTGTAAATCTTGGTGGCGGACTAGTAAAGTGTTGTTCCCCTTCACTGGAAACAGCCGATACTTTTTGTCCTTCTACAATAAGCGGTAATCTCTTTTCTATTTCATTCTCTTTAGATTTCTTTTTAACAGTATCTTTCATCAAAATAGTAAATCCGTCAAAAAGGACAATCATCCCACTTGCTCGCAATATTGATTCTTCACAAGAAAGTAAAGCGGTAGTATTTTGTTGAATCTGGGTCGACATTTGACTTGCAATAAATCGATTCCAAATTAATGTATACAATTTTAATTGGTCTCTTGTTAAGTCCCCGACAAGAGTTTCCGGAGAAAATGCAAGAGAAGTCGGTCGAATAGCTTCATGCGCATCTTGTGCGTCTTTAGTCTTTGAATAAACATAGGGTGTTTTAGGCACATATTCATCACCATATACACTACTAATATAGGGGCGCACTTGATTAATCATTTCTGTTGAAATACGAGTAGAGTCTGTACGCATATACGTAATGAGCCCTACATGACCATGCCCGGCAATTTCTACTCCCTCATAAAGCATTTGTGCCAACATCATCGTTTTTTTAGAACTAAATCCTAAACGATTTACTGCATCTTGCTGCATGGTCGAAGTAGTGTAAGGAGCTTTAGGTTTTCTTTGCTGTTTTCTCTTAGTTACAGAAGTAATAACTGCCCCTTTTCCTGTAATCTTATTCAATGCATTATCCGTTGTTTCTTTATTTGGAAACTTAGCCTGCTTTCCATTATCATCCAATAATTGAGCAGTAAAGCATTCTCCTTTATCTGTTTTATAAACAGCATTAACGTGCCAATATTCTTCTGTAATAAAAGATTTAATTTCTTCTTCACGTTCGCAAATAATTCTTACTGCTACGGATTGAACACGTCCTGCAGATAAGCCTCTATATACTTGCTTCCAAAGCCACGGTGATAATTTATATCCTACAATACGATCCAATACACGACGTGCTTGTTGAGCATTAACACGATTCATATCTACGGATACCGGATTTTTAATTGCTTCTTTTATAGCAGGTGGTGTAATTTCATGAAATGCTACACGAACATTTTTGTCAGGGTCCACATCCAAAATAGTGGATAAATGCCATGAGATAGCCTCCCCTTCACGATCAGGGTCTGTCGCAAGAAGAATGTCTGCACTCTTATTTGCTTCAATTTGAAGATTCTTAATAACATCGGCTCTATCTGTTGAGTTTACATATTCAGGCTTAAATCCATTTTCCAAGTCAATTCCCAACGTTTTCTTTGGCAAATCTCTTAAATGCCCCATAGAAGCCATTACTTTGTATTTAGTTCCTAAAATTTTTTCAATAGTTTTTGCCTTAGCAGGAGATTCTACAATAACTAAATGTTTTCCCTTAGGATTTGATTTCCTTTTAAATATAGGAGTTTCTACATTTTTAGTACGTTTTTTTCTTGTTTTTGTACCAATGGTAATAGTCCTTTTTATTGACAAAGCCAATTCCCCCTGAATAAACAATCATAAACAGCTATAATTATATAGGTGATATATAAAACTAATTTCTATCTATAAATATTAATAAACTCTTCTTATCTTTATAAAAAACGATACAACACTTATTCATATAGTGTCAATATGTTTTTAAATGCAATCAAAAGAGAGCACGGTGTATCAATGGCTATAGATACAAAATCCCCTATAAAAAATCTAATGTCTATCATTATCTTACAAACGTAAATACCCCTTAATAAATATTAGATTCTTTATTTCCTCTTCCGTACTCTCTTTTGATTTCACGTTCTTATACAGGCATTAAGCAAGTTTATATTATAAAATAAATTTGCTTACGGAAATTAATAAAGTATTTATTTAAAATAAGCTCTCCCTTGAATTTCTATGCATAAATAAAACTCTATTAATACCCCTTACTCTCATATGATTCCCTATGGACGAAATAATTAAATAGAAACAAATACTCCGGAACTCACTTCTTTTATCTTTTCTTTCAATTGTAAACTCATTAATATCATTTTAAGCTGTGATACAGAGTATTTTAATTGGTCAAGAAGATCCTCTTCCCGTATATACGTTCCTGTACTACAAAAACGATATACCATCTCTTCTTCTACTGTTAGAGTTTCTTCTTTAGAAACAAAAGATTTCTTATTTATATTTGTTTCTAAATTCATACCCCAATCATACTCTATGATAATATCATCTCCCGTAGTAACACATATAGCACCTTTTCGTAAAAGTTCATTGGTGCCTTCACTCGATACAGAATATATACTTCCGGGAACAGAAAAAACGTCTCTCCCCTCTTCTAATGCAAAATCAACGGTAATTAACGCTCCGCTCCTTTTAGTCGCCTCGATAACAACAACACCATAACTTAAACCTGCAATAATTCTGTTTCTGGCTGGAAACTGTCTTCCTAATGGCGCTGTCCCTAACGGATACTCTGATATAATAGCTCCTCCACTACTTATAACCTTCTCAAATAAGGATTTATTTTCAGGTGGATATACATAATCTAAACCAAATGCTGCAACTATAACAGTATAACCTCCCCCATCTAATGCGCCTATGTGTGCTTGTGTGTCAATCCCCCTTGCACCTCCAGAAATAATAGTAACATGTTTTTCACTTAATTCTTTTGCTATTTGATATGCTACTTTATCACCATATGGAGTGGATTTTCTAGAACCAACGACAGCAATAGTTTTACTGCAGGATGGTAATCCCCCCTTATAAAAAAGTACTGCAGGAGGACTATGCGTATGTAATAAAAGTTTTGGATAACAACTGTCTTTGCACGTTATGCAACCAATTCCAGCTGTTTTCATTCTTTTGTAATATAAATTTATATCTGCACGTACCCTATGATTGAGAAAATTTGTTAATACCTTCGCCGGCAGTATATGTGCATTTTTAATTTCTTCTCCACTTGCATTCCATACATTTTCTGCATTGCGAAAATATTCTAACAAAGCAGATATTCTTTTATTTCCCAAACCAGGAGCGCTTGCCAATGCAGCTGCAAAAACATCCATATCTATCTCCTAGGAATTCGATTTCTATAACTAATCGCTTCTACAACATGTTCTGATTCAATAGTACTAACTCCTGCCAAATCAGCAATAGTTCGGGAAACTTTTATAATACGATCATAACTTCTAGCTGATAAATGAAGTTTTTCAAATACTTCCCTTAATATATTTTGGCTTTCTCTGGTCAATTGACAGGTTTCTTTTATTTGTCTATGTCCCATTTGTGCATTATTTTGCATAGACCAATTAGCTAGTCGTTCTCTTTGTATTGTACGCGCTACAGTTACACGTTCAGCAATCGTGTTTGAAGACTCCCCCTTTACCGTATCAGACAACTCTTGATAATTCGGTCTGGAGACAGATACATGTAAATCTATTCGATCTAAAAGTGGTCCTGAAATTTTTCTTGAATACCTTCGTATTTCACCATCGGTACAACAACATGGATGATCAGGATCTCCTAAGTAACCACAAGGGCATGGATTCATAGCAGCAATAAGCATAAAATTTGCCGGATAAGAAAAAGACGCACTAACTCTCGCAATATGAACAACACCATTCTCCATGGGTTGTCTAAGAACTTCCAATACTGAACGTGGAAACTCCGGCAATTCATCAAGAAATAATACTCCATGATGTGCTAAAGTAACTTCTCCCGGTCGAGGAATGGTACCGCCTCCAATAAGTCCTGCCATAGATATAGTATGATGAGGGCTTCTAAACGGTCTTTCACGAATTAATTTATTATTTTTAAAAAGCCCTGCTACGCTATAAATTTTTGTTACTTCTAATGCCTCTTCTTTATTCATCGCAGGCAGAATTGTAATAATACGTCTAGCCAACATAGTTTTACCGGCACCGGGAGGTCCTGTCATTAAAAGGTTATGCCCACCGGCTGCTGCAATTTCTATTGCTCTTTTAGCATTTAATTGACCTTGTACCTCTGAAAAATCCATTCCATAATTAGCCGGTGTATACTTATCCTTTGCCAGTTGTAATGATAAAACTTCATTCCCCAAAAAAGACTCTATAAGTTCTCTTAAATTTTTAGGTGCATATACTTTTATATCTTTACATAAAAGTGCTTCTTGTACACTTCTTGGAGACACAACATAAGTATCTACCCCCATATGATGCCCCTCTAATACCATAGATAGCACACCCGGAACATGTCTAAGCTTTCCTTGTAAAGATAATTCTCCAATAAATATTTTATTTTTTATATTATCCATAGAAATTTGTCCACTAGCTGCTAATAAACCAACAGCAATGGGTAAATCCAGCCCTGCCCCCTCTTTTTTCAAATCTGCCGGAGCCAAGTTTACAGTTACCTTTCCAAGCGGAAACTGGTATCCCGAATTTTGAATAGCTGCCCTAACTCGTTCTTTCGCCTCCTTTACAGAGGCTGCAGCAAGACCTACAATATTAAATCCTACAACCCCTCTTGCTATATCTACTTCAACAGTCACAATCTGCCCATTAAGTCCAAAAGTAGTTGCTCCTAATACTTGCGAAAACATATTTTCTCCCTAGAATGCATTTCGTATATGCCTAAATTTAGCATTCTTCCCCTGATACAATTTCACTTCGACTACATCAAAACGAACTTCTTTATTATGAATATCTTTTTCTATCAAAAATTGTTTAGCTGTAAATCTTATTTTTTGAATTTTATGCATCGTAACAGATTCGATAGGCTCCCCGAAATATTTACTACTTCGTGTCTTCACTTCAATAAATACCAATACGTCTTTGTCTTGCATAATTAAATCAATTTCACCATGTGCACGTTTATAAGAATGTATAAGTAATTTATAACCTTTAGCTTTCAGATACTGAATAGTTAATAATTCTCCTAATCTCCCTAAATAAAATTTATTCATTTTAACTTCCTTAATATTAATATATTCTTATAATACACATTTTTAGATTTTTGGTCAATTTAAAATTATAAAAACACTAACTTATGCAGATTTTATGCATATAGTTAAATGTACCGTTGTTCAAATATAATTGTAATTTCTTATATTTTAATCAATTATATGATGTAAGATTGCTTTTCAATTCTAATCCGTATTTAACTATACAGTTTATAAATTGATGATATGTTTCAGATATCCAGCTAACAATCCCATAAATAAAAACCTCCTCTTTTTACGAGGAGGTTTTTTTACTTTATTTATTATAATACTCTTTACCGGTTATAATACTCTTTACCGGTTCAAAACTTTTTCTATGAATAGGTGTAATCCCCAACCTATATAAACCTTCTAAATGTTCTTTAGTTCCGTACCCTTTATTATTTTTAAACCCATATCCCGGATATTTTTTGTCATATACATCCATAAGCTGATCTCTATGCACCTTTGCAATAATAGATGCTGCAGCAACAGATGCACTTTTTTCATCTCCATGAATAAGTGATTCCACCGGAATGGATAAATGTAACGGCATAGCATCTACAATAACAGCCTCTGCTTTTACTTGTAATTCTTTAACGGCTTGGTACATCGCAGTTAACGTAGCTCCATAAATATTTAAAGAATCGATTTCTTCAGGAAAAACGCTAACTATCGAATAAGCAATCGCTTGTTGTTTAATTATTTCTGCCAATTTAACTCTATGTGAAGGCTTTACCTTTTTAGAATCATTTAGACCAGGAAAAAAAGCATGTGGCTTAAGAATTACTGCAGCTACTGTAACCGGTCCTGCTAAAGGTCCTCGCCCCACTTCATCAATCCCTGCAACCAACGAGATTCCTTTTTTATAAAAAACACTTTCCGTTTCATACATAGATTCTAGGCGAAGCCGTTCTTGGGTATCCCTCTCGATGCGTTTCATATAGGAGACCACCAATTTTTGCACACCTTTTCTCTCATCTTGCAAAATAAGGTTCATTGTTGACTCAGAAATTTCTTCTTGTGCAAGTATTTCTTTAATTTCTGCAATAGTCATTATTCTGCCTCCGGTATCCCATCCAGTGTAATTGTTCCTAGTTTTCCACTACGAAAATCACTAAGCACTGCTTGTTGTGCACGTACCGTATCTACTACTCCACCAGAAAGTAAACTTCCCCGTCTTCGCCCTATCTGCTCAACCATTAACAAAGGGTCTGCTTGCATATCCTGAATTCCATATTTTTCATTTAAAATATCCGGTGCACAAACAGCTAAATCTTTCAATAAGAAAGACACTACTTCAAAAGAGTCAAATATCTCCCCTGCAATAGCTCCCGTAGCAGCAAGGCGCATCGCAGCTACTTGATCTTCAAATTTAGGCCATAAAACTCCGGGTGTATCCAATAAATCTAACCCTTCTGCTAAGCGTACCCACTGTTTACCTCGAGTATGTCCCGGTGTATTAGCAGTACGCGTTGCTGCAGTTTTAGCTAGCCGGTTAATGAGTGTTGACTTTCCAACATTAGGAATTCCCAATATCATAATGCGTGCTGAACGATTTTTTACACCTCTACGCTCCCACTTAGCAATAGAAGGAGCCGCCGTTTCTTTAATAGCAGATAACAACTTTTTTCGATCTTTATTACTTGTACTACTAACAGGAATAGCTCGAACACCTTTTTGCTTATAATAAGAAACCCAAGCTTGTGTAATATTAGAATCTGCTAAATCTGCTTTATTTAATATGACAAGGTGATTTTTCCCTTGAATTAATTCTTCTACCATAGGATTAGCACTGGATAGCGGAATACGTGCATCTAATAATTCTAAAGCTACATCTACAGCTTTTAAATGTTCTATTATTAATCTTTTCGTTTTAGCCATATGGCCAGGAAACCATTGTATAAGCATAAATTCTCCTATCTTTTTATTATCAATTTACTTCATGATATCATAATTTTACTTTAAACATGAGTTGAAGTTCTCTTTAATAAAAAAAGAATTGCACTTTAATAAATAAAGTACAATTCTTTTCCTTTATTATGTAATTAAATATGGTAGAAAATAAGATATACAATAGCACTGACCGCAGCTGTACAAGGAATAGTCATTACCCAGGCAAACACCATTTGATAAGCGACACTCCAATGAACTGCACGAAATCTTTTTGCAGAGCCAACTCCCATAATAGATCCGGTAACTACATGCGTAGTTGAAACAGGAAGATGTAGTAAAGTAGCCGAGAAAATAGTTGCTGCAGAATTTAAATCTGCTGCCAACCCATTTATCGGTTGCATTTTAAATATCTTATTACCTACTGTACGAATAATACTCCATCCACCCACACTAGTACCTAGACTCATTGCCAATGCACAAACAAATTTTACCCAAAAAGGAACTTCCAATGCACCTATGTAACCGCCGGATAATAGTGCAAGAGTAATTATACCCATAGATTTTTGAGCATCATTGGAACCATGAGAAAATGACATTAATGCTGCTGATATAATCTGGATACGTTTTGATATGTTATTAACTTGCCCTTTTCCATAATTTCTAAGAATCATATAAAAAAGTGTCATTAATATATATCCTCCCAACATGGCTATAATAGGAGAACATATTAATCCAATAAAAATGGTTAAAAACCCACTCATATTCAGCGCACCAATACCATATGATATCATAACTGCACCACATACTCCGCCAATCAGAGCATGAGAAGAACTAGATGGAAGCCCAAATTTCCATGTAAGCAAATTCCAAAAAATAGCTCCAAACAAAGCAGATATAAGCACTACAGAATCTACCATTGATGGCGAAGTAACAATATCTCCACCAATAGTTTTGGCTACACCGGTAGAAACCATTGCTCCAAAGAAATTACAAATAGCAGACATCATAATAGCTGCTTGTGGAGAAATAGCACGTGTAGCAATACAAGTTGCTACTGCATTAGCTGTATCATGAAATCCATTAATAAAATCAAAAGCTAGAGCTAATGCTATCAATATAATTATTAGATAAAAATCAGGCATATTTCATTACTACTTCCTTAATCAAGTTCCCTACATTTTCCACTTGATTTGCTGTAGTCTCCAAACCTTCCATAATCTCTTTCCAACGAATAATATCAATGATTTCATGTGTACCGTCAAACAGCTCAGATATCGCCCCTCGATAAATAACATCTGCTTCACTTTCTAATTGATTAATGACTCTCGTACACTGTGCTATTTCCTTTTCGTTTTTATCAATATCTTTAAGCAGTCTCATAACTTCTACTAATTGCACTGCCATTTTTTCTAAAATTTCTACAACTTTTATAGGCTCATCCCAAGAAGCACTTGCATGATAAATCCTAAGACTTAATACTACATCCTTAACATCATCAAGGCAATCATCTAGACGTCTTGTCAATAAATAAAAATCTTCTCTATCAATCGGTGTAATAAATACCTTTTTCATGCGTGCTACGATATCAATCGTAATCTTATTGCCCGCATGTTCCAACTTAGTTGCTTCTCTCCCATTTCGCTCCAATGTCGAAATATCTTGTAAAACTTCTTTTGCCAGTAATACACTTTTGTGGAAATTTTGGGCATTTAAGACAAGGTAATCAAAAAATTCCTCATGCTTATTGACCAGACTGAACATGCATATTCCTCCTAAGGTAAAAACATGAACCATATATAACCATATTTATTTTATTATAGCATTGTAAATTTTATGTCAATTATTGGAAAAGCTTTTGAAATCTCTATTACTTTCTTATATAGAAAGATTTACATTATGTAAAAAAGCAACCCACAAGGATTGCCTTTTTATTGGTGGGCGATAACAGGTTCGAACTGCTGACATCTTGCTTGTAAGGCAAGCGCTCTCCCAGCTGAGCTAATCGCCCTTATATTTACTGTATTTTATTATATAACGATATGCTATAAATTTCAATGTTTATTGACATAGTTGCTTTTTATTTTCCAGTATTTATTTTAAATAAAAAAGCAACCCTTAACGGATTGCTTTTTCTGGTGGGCGATAACAGGTTCGAACTGCTGACATCTTGCTTGTAAGGCAAGCGCTCTCCCAGCTGAGCTAATCGCCCATGGTGACCCGTACGAGATTCGAACTCGTGAACCCGCCGTGAAAGGGCGGTGTCTTAACCACTTGACGAACGGGCCATTGGCTCCTGAAGTAGGGCTCGAACCTACGACCGATCGGTTAACAGCCGATTGCTCTACCACTGAGCTATTCAGGAATATAACGTAGTTCATTATATATGTTATTTCTAATTTTTGCAATACCTTATTTTGTTTTTACGCAAATTTATTTTTTACATATATTCATTAAAATTATAATTTTTTATATAGCTATCTTTATAAATGATATATAATTATGATATCCTATATGAAAGAATACTTTATCTATTCCCAAGGAGTTATCGTATGAATAATACTGACTGGAAAATCCTTATATATCTTAAGGAAGAAAAAAGTATAAACAAAGTAGCTAAACGTCTTTTTATGACGCAACCTTCGCTTACCTATCGTTTAGGTCAAATGGAAAAAGAAATTGGTATTCCACTCTTTATTAGAACCAATAAAGGCGTTCATTTTACTGATGCCGGTAATAGATTATATAGCTATGCTGAAAAAGAGCTTCAACAATATCAGGATATGAAAAATTTTGTTACAAATGATCCTAGCGATATCTCCGGAGTATTACGAATTGGTGCGATTCAATCCTTTATCCAGTCTCATATCCCGGGAATTCTTAAGGGTTTTATAAATAAGTATAATGGTATTGACATTTCATTAACAAATAACATCAGTGATAATCTAATAAAGTCTATAAAAAAAGAGGAAATTCAGTTAGCTATTATTCGTGGACCACACCAATGGCAAGATTTTGAAATTATTTTAGAAAATCAACCTATATATCTCATTTCTACTATACCTATTACTATAGATTCTTTAGCATTACAACCTGCTGTTCGTTATAATTCTGATCCTACCTTGGAAGAAGTTCGTATACAATGGTGGAAACAAAACGGAATAGATGATCCACCTTTTGTCCTAGATGTTAATGATTGCTTAACAGCTGTTGAAATTATAAATGCAGGTTTAGGATACTCTATTATCACAGAAGATATGATGAAAAAATGTAAGTTGGGGTTATATACAAAGAAACTCTATGATAAAGAGGGCATACCACTAACCCGTACCACCAAACTTATATGCAAGTCTGCTATGTTAGGTTCTGGTACAATCTCGGCTTTTATTAGCTTTATCAAAGATTATTTTCATGTAGATTCTCCTATATAAGGATAATTTCATAAGAAAAAGAGAGTAAATAAATTTATTTACTCTCTTTTTCTTATGAAAAAACAAATAAATAAATCATAGTAGGAAATGATTAGCCATCGGCAGATTCAAATAATGCTTCTACAAATTCTGTAGCGTTAAACGGCTGTAAATCATCTTCACTTTCTCCTACACCTATCCAAGTAACAGGTACATGCAATTCTTCTCTTACAGAAAAGATTACTCCCCCTTTAGCCGTCCCATCTAATTTAGTAAGAGCAACACCTGTAATCGGTACAACTTCTCCAAATTTCTTAGCTTGACTGATTGCATTTTGACCGGTAGTCGCATCTAAAACTAATAAAGTTTGATGTGGTGCATCCGGAATGATTTTTTTTATAACACGACTAATTTTCCTAAGTTCTTCCATAAGATTAATCTTAGTCTGCAAACGTCCTGCCGTATCAACAATTACAACATCTGCACCTCTTGCTACCGCTGCCGAAACGGCATCATAAGCTACTGCTGCAGGGTCAGCACCTTCTGCATGCTTAACAATATCCGCACCAGTACGTTCTGCCCACACAGTTAATTGTTCTGATGCTGCTGCACGAAAAGTATCAGCTGCTGCCAACAACACTTTCTTCCCTTGTCTACTGTAATAACCGGCTAACTTTCCAATAGTAGTAGTTTTTCCAACACCATTAACCCCTACCACTAAAATTACTTCCGGATTATATACTTCTATTTGATTCTCTTGAGATATCTTTAACATTTCTACTAAAACAGATTTCATATAGGGAAGCACATCTTCTGCCGATTGTACTTTACCGATATACATACCTGTTCTTATTTGTTTCATGACTTTTTCTGTAGTAGAAAATCCTAAATCACCACTAAGTAATACTCCCTCTAAATCATCTAAAAACTCTTCATCTAAATGAGGACGCCCTGTTATAACTGATTCAATATTTTGAACAAGATTTTTCTTGGTTCTAGATAATCCCTTTTTTATTTTATCAAAAAATCCCATTTACTCCTCCTGAATATAATCTCCTACACGAACAGTAATTAAAGAAGATACTCCTTTTTCTGCCATAGTTACACCTTGTAACGTATCTGCAAACTCCATTGTCTTTTTTCTATGAGAAATAATAATAAATTGTGTCCTACCTTTATAATCATTGATAAGTCTACCATAACGCTCCACATTTGCATCATCAAGTGCGGCATCGATTTCATCCAAGAAACAAAAAGGAGCAGGATTATAAGCCATAAACGATAATAATAAAGCACAAACAGTAAGCGCTCTTTCCCCACCACTCATTAGCGTTAAAGCCTGAGTTCTCTTCCCAGGAAGTTGTAAATATAATTCAACGCCGGAATTTAAAGGGTTTTCTTTGTCAGTAAGTTCCAGGTGTCCTTTCCCTCCACGGAACATGACTTTCATAGTACGTCCAAACTCTACATTAATCTTCTCAAAAGCCTCAAGAAATTGTGTAGACATGGCGTCATCAATTTCTTTCACTACTTTTTGTAACCCAACTTGTGCTTTTCTCAAATCTTCTAGTTGTCCATTATAAAAATCAAGCTTTTCTTTTTGTGTTTCATACTCTGTAACACCATTCGGATTTACAGCACCTAATACTGTAATCTTATCATCTATTAAAGATATTTTTTTCTGAATTTCAGATATAGTACCTTTCATGCGAAGTGGTTCTGCCGTTCTTTCAGTAAGACCCATGCTCATAAGCTGTTCCAACTCTTTATTTTCTTCATTACGGAACATTTCTAAACGAGCATCAATCCCCATAAGTTTACTTTGAATGGAAGTCAGCTGTGTTTGCACAGATTTCCATTCATTTTCAAGAAGTGTTTGTTTTTCCAAAAAATCTCCTGAAAGTGCTTCCATGGTAGTTCTATCTTTCTCTATCTTTTTCCATGCTTGTTCTGCAGATTCGCACTGTTTATTCATAGTAACTAAGAGAGTGGCAATTTGCTCTATTTCATGTTTTTTCTTTTTAATAATAGTTGTTAATTGTGTAGCTGTATTTTGCGAAAAATTTGATTTTTCCTTTAATCGCTGTAATTCTTTTTGCCTTTCATGAATTAAACCTTCACTTTTCGCTGCTAAAATATGTAAACCAGTAAGTTCTTCCTCAATTTTATTAATTATTTTTTGCTTTTCAATACTCTTTAGATCTTGTTCGGGAACCTCTACTTTTGTTAGTCCTGTTAATTGCTTATCAACTTCCACTAATGCTATTCTCACCTGCTCTAGCTCATAAAAAAGTTTTGTATAAGTATCTTTTATATTTATCTGCTCTTGTTTTTTATGCTCTAATTCATTATGCAAACGTCCCATACGCTCACGTAAAGTAGCCACATCCACGAAACAAGTCTGCATTTGTTCTCTATCTTGTGTAACTTGTTCCGACAAATCGGCACAAAGAGAATCCTGTTCTTTTTTCTTTCTAGATAATACTTCAACAGCTACTTGTAATTCTTTTTCTTTTTTTTGCAAAGATACAATTTCCGCTTTACGTCCAAAATAGGTCGTTTCTTTTTTACGCAAAGAACCACCTGTCATGGAACCACCCGCATTCACTACTTGCCCATCTAATGTAACTATACGAAAACGATATTTAAATTTATGTGCTACTTTCCTTGCAACAGCTAAAGAGTCAGCAACAAGAACTCTGCCTAACAGTGATTGTAATAATTCTTCCACAGAAGATTCATGTGGTAACAAATCTGCCATTACTCCACAAATTCCATTTTCTTTTATGACCTTCTCAAGCTCAGGAATTTTATGTGAATGCATAGAATCAAGCGGATAAAAAGTAGTACGCCCCGCATTCTTGTGCTTTAACCATTCAACAATTTTTTGTGCAGTTATAGCAGTATCCACTACCAAATGAGAAACAATATTTCCCATCGCCACTTCCGCTGCAACTGTATACTTTTCGGGAACTTGAACTAATTCACCTATGGGTCCGATAATTCGTTCTTTCCACAACTCTTCGGACTGCAAAATCTTCTTCGTAGTATACGAAAAACTTGCATACTCTTCATCTTGACGTTTTAAATCTAATCTACGTGTATGCATTTGTCGCATTTCTGCACAAGCTGCATCATAATCACGAAGCAATTGATATCTTTTCTCTTCTGCCTCTTTATATTGAGATTCTTTATAATCACTTTGTTTTTTGAACTCCTCAAAAATGGAACTCTTAACTCTATATTGCTCTTTTAATATCTCAATCTGTTCATCCAGCTTTACCAAATGAACGTTATTCCTTTCTATAGCCTCTTTTAACTTATTTTCTTCTTGCAAAAGTTTTTCTAATTCTATAGTTTTGTACTTTTTATCTTGTAAAAGTTGATTTTTTTTAACCAAAACAGTTTGTGAAGTTTGTAATAAAGTAGCATAGGCAGCTTGTGCTTGTGCTAATTCTTTACTCATTTGTATTTTTTGAGCCTGTTTATCTGCTACCTGCCCTTGTAACTCTTTTAAAATCACTTCTTCTTGCTTCAATTCTTGAGTTACAGAATCATAATCCTCCACAAGTTCTTGCCCTGCTTCTATCTCATCTTCATACGCTTCTAACAAACGAGCTAACTCTTGTTTATTATGTTTTAAATTTTCTTCTTTTACACGATAATCACCACGTAATTGTTCTAATTTTGCTTTTTCATCTGCTAATTGATGCGCCATTGCATTCATTACTTCTTGATGTGTCGAAGTTTCCTTAGAAAGCTGTTTTTGTTTTTCGCTAATAGAATCCAACACACCTGTATATTCTTCATTTTGTGACTGTAAACGAATACAATCATTTTCGTACTTAGCCATCATTCTTCTGGCAGAAGTCAATTTTAATAAAGATGCTGTTACCTGATACGTACGTTTTTCTGCTTGGAGATTCTCCCACTTTATTGATTTTTCTGCCTCTTTACTTAAGGGCTCCATTTGTTCTTCTATAATAGCTTTTAAATCAAGAACACGTTCCGTATTAATAGAAGCTTTTTCGAGCTTACGAAGACCATCAACTTTTCGCATCTTATATTTATTAATTCCGGCAACTTCTTCAAAAATAATACGTCGTTCTTCCGGTTTTGCAGACAAAATACTATCTACACGATTTTGTCCAATAATAACCATCGAACCTTTGCCTAATCCGGTATTAGCTAATAACTCTTGAATATCTTTCAGTCTACAAGACCTTTTATTAATAAAAAATTCACTTTCTCCATCTCGATATACTTTTCGTGCAATCGAAACTTCCGCTGTATCAAGGGGTAATTCATTATTAGAGTTATCAAATACTAAAGTCACAGTTGCTGCATTCTTCTGGCTTCTTACTTCAGAACCGGAAAAAATAACATCTTCTGCTTTTTGACCTCGAATATTTCTTACATTTTGCTCACCTAATACCCATCTCACTGCATCAGATATATTACTCTTTCCGCAACCATTAGGACCCACAATAACAGTCATTCCATCTGCAAATTCAATTGTTGTTTTATCGGCAAAAGACTTAAAGCCTTGCAATATAAGTTTTAATAGTTTCATGGATACTCCTTAATGTATTCTTAACTATTAATTATACCATTTTTAGTAGATGAATATTCCAAAATAAAATAGAAAAAGATTCTATAATATAGTTTCTTTTTCTATGTAAAAATCTATTCCATTAATATAATATTATCTACATTTTCAAAATCAAGAATATCTAAAACATCAATTGAAAATGATACTGTAAAACTGTTGCAAATTTATGCGTATTTTCACTGGATTTTCACTTCATATTTTATTTTGAAATCCAAGAACTTCCTTTTAAAGTAAATCTCCACGGAAAATGCTTACCATAAGTAGCATACTCGATATTTATTCGCTTTGATGATTCTACTTGTATCAACTGCTCATTTCCTGATTCTATATACAAATTGCCGGAAACTAAATCCATTCCATACATAGAACGTTCTATTCCCATCGCCATAGAAAGACGCCCCGGACCACAAGTAAGTAATTTTCCTCTAGCTTTAGGACGATTTTTCTGCATAACGTCTATTCCTTGTACCGGCTCAAGTGCACGTAAAAGTACTCCACCGGGTTGACCTTTAATATCGCAAACGATATTCATACATAAATACATTCCATAAATTAAATATATATAAGCATGTCCACCTTCTTCAAACAAAATTTGTGTACGAGATGTTTTCCCTTTAAATGAATGTGCTCCATCATCCGGTTTCCCTTGATAAAAACCTCCATAAGCTTCACATTCTGTAATTTTACCTTTAATAATTCCTTCCGATGTTTCATGCACCAGAACAGCACCAATCAAATTATAAGCTGTTTCAACGGCACTAGATAAATAATTTTTTCTTTCCCATCTCATCGTATAGTAACCGCCGTTCCTATCTGTAGTTCCTTAGTGGGACTTATAACAATTTGTTCCCCTTCTTTAACCCCATCAAGCAAAAGTGTATTATCCCCTATGGTACTTGCAATAACTACTGTTCGCATATCAATTAAATGTTCTGCAGTAACAACAGCAATTTGATTGTTTTTTAAAATAGATTTTGTAGGTATTACATAACAAGAAGCTGTTTGTCCCGTTTCTATATGAAGTTTATAAGATTGTCCAACTTTAAT
This sequence comes from Dialister pneumosintes, assembly GCF_001717505.1. Classification (NCBI taxonomy): domain Bacteria; kingdom Bacillati; phylum Bacillota; class Negativicutes; order Veillonellales; family Veillonellaceae; genus Dialister; species Dialister pneumosintes. The sequence continues at coordinate 233,106 of NZ_CP017037.1, read as the reverse complement.
CTCTTTATTGGGATTATCAACCTGAATCTTATAGTAACTATATCCATTCTCCCCATTTTTATTTTGTTTGGTAAGCTCTGCATACCAAACATTTTTACCATCTGATATACTAACTGTTAATGTTTTTTGTGCTTTTGCCATTTCAACAACACTATCAATATGACTTGGTAATTCTATTATAGTAGATAGCAATGTTTCCTGTTGTATAGCTAAAGCAGGTCGTCCTGCAGTAGCATTCTTTTGTGTTCCTATATATACAGCAGATACTACACCGTCAATCGGTGCTCGCACACTACAATCTAAAATGGCTTTTTCAATAGCTTGTAAAGATTCTGATAAACCATCAGGTATATTAACATTTGATTCTACTGTTTTACGTCCTTGAATTCTATTGTATTCCGCTCTTGTAATAATGCCTTGTTTAAGTAAAGAAGCTTCTAGGCTATTGTCTATAGGCAATTCTGCCGGAACTTTTACAGTGTAACTTTGTGCAATTTTTGCACGTAAATTAGTAGCTTGTTCTTCATAACTTAAGGTATCTACTTGAAACAAAATTTGCCCGGTTTTTACCGATGTTCCCACTGAAGGAATCTCAGAAATGATAGTACCCGATACCATAGGAATTACAGATGCAGAATGTACTGCCTCCAAAGTTATATCTTCATCAATAGATAAGGGAACTTGTGACAAAGATGCTGTCATCACTGCAACAGAAGGCTTTCCACACCCTGAAACGGTAATTACCGATATTACCAATAGTAAATACCATATACTTCTAAAAAAAACATGCATTTTATCATATCCTCTACAGAATTTTCAACTTTTATCTTCTACTGTTTATCAATGCTACTCATAAAACAATTTAAATCCTCAAAAACTAGTATAGCACAATGATTCCCATCAAAATTCAGCCTATATTTGTGGAAATCATTTTCATTGTATTTTAACAATAGAATCGATCGTCTATATAAAAAGATAACGTATTATATTTACGTTATCTTTTACATTAAGTAAGTGTGTGATTTAAAAAAGCTTTTGTTCTTTCACTTTTCGGATTTTCAAAAATCTGTTCACTCGTTCCTTCTTCTTCAATTTTTCCATCTACCATAAATACCACTTTATCTGATACAAACTTTGCAAAAGCCATTTCATGGGTCACAATAATCATGGTCATATCTTCATCAGCTAATTGTTTAATAGTTTTTAGTACCTCTCCGGTAAGTTCCGGATCTAGAGCGGAAGTAGGTTCATCAAAAAGCAAAATTTCAGGATTCATAGCCAACGCTCTAGCAATAGCTACACGTTGTTTTTGCCCCCCCGAAAGACTTCCCGGATAAACAGTTCTTTTCTCCCATAATCCTACTTTCTCTAACAATGCTTTAGCTTTAGGATAAATTTCTTCTTTGCCTATTTTCTTTACATAAATAGGAGCTGCCATTATATTTTCTAAAACGGTCATGTGCGGAAATAAATTAAAAGATTGAAATACCATTCCCATTGTAAAACAAATATCTCGAATCTCCTGTTCGGAAGAATATACTGTTTTTCCCTTTTCTTCTTTAGCAATATACCTTCCATTTACGCATATACTTCCCCGTTGAATAGTTTCCAAATGGTTTAAACAACGTAAAAATGTACTCTTCCCTGCTCCGGAAGGTCCAATAATGGACATAACCTGTCCTTTTTCTAAAGATAAATCTACCCCACGAAGAACTTGAATAGAGCCAAATTCTTTTACGATATTTCTCATTTCGATAAAAGCCATGTTGTCCTCTCCTTATTCTTCATATACAGCATAACGCTTTTCCATATAATTCAACATACGTGTTAAAACAAAAGTACATATTAAATAAAAAACAGCTGCCACTAAAAATGGAGTAGTGTCTACGTCTCGTTGTACCAACGAACGTGTTACTCGCATTAAATCATTCATCGCTAGGATATATACTAAAGAGGTATCCTTGAGTAAAGTAATAGTTTCATTTCCTAAAGGAGGTAATACTCGCTTAATAACTTGAGGAAGTACTATATACCACATCGTTTGCTTATATGTAAAACCAAGAACCTTAGATCCTTCATATTGCCCTCTATTAATAGATTGAATTCCCCCACGAAAAATCTCTGCAAAATAAGCTGCATAATTAGCAACAAAAGCAATAATTGCCGATGAGAAATCACCCAACTGAATTTCTAATCCGGGAATTAAAGGAAGTCCATAGTAGATAAACAAAATCTGCAGCATTAACGGCGTACCACGCATAAGATAAATATATGCCTCTGCCAACTTTCTAAAAACCCCTATTTGAGAAATTCTTACTAAAGCTAATAATATACCAAGAGGAAGTGACAAGATAATTGTGAAGAAAAATATCTCTGCCGATACACCTAATCCACTAATCATACTCGGCAAGATTTTTATAATATATTCTGTCATATAAATTCCTCTCTTACATTTGATAATTAATACTGTGATTCTTTTAAAAATAATTACTTTTTATGGTAATATAGACATTTCCCTTTGTCAAACATCATTTCCTCATAAAAACAGCGCTTTTTAAGCGCTGTTTTTATATTCGACTAAGGTTAAGCTTTCGCAATAGCATCTCTCTTAAACCATTTGTTACTAATCTGTGAAGCTTCTCCACTGTCAATAACCTTTTTCATTCCATCATTTAAAAGTTTAACTAATTCTTCATTTCCTTTCTTTACCGCTACGCCGAATTGTTCACGTGCTACATTCCCCGGTAATACACGATACTTATTAGGAACTTTAGTCATATAATAATCTGCCATTACACTATCAACAACTACAGCGTCCATACGCCCCGCATCTAAATCCATGTAACAAGAAGTGAATTCAGGATATGTCTTAAATTGTGCAAAAGAATTTTTTAACTCTTCATTTGCATTCATTGCTGCTTCACCGGTAGAGCCTTCCTGTCCGCATACATTCTTCCCTTTTAAATCTTCTGCAGATTGATAAGAAGAATCATTCAAAACCACATATACTTGGTCATTATTCATATATGGATTTGTAAAGTCCATTTTTTCTTTACGTTCCGGGGTCATGGAAAGCCCATTCCAGATACAATCAATACGTCCAGAACTTAACTCTGTTTCTTTACTACCCCAATCAATAGGTTTAAACTCGATTTCAACTCCAATTTCTTTTCCGATAGCACGTGCCATATCCACATCAAACCCTATGATTTGTCCATTATCATCTCTATACCCCATAGGAGCAAAAGTGTCATCTAACCCGGCAATAATTTTATTCGGTTTACTTGAAGAATTACTATTATTTGTAGAATTTCCGCAACCGGTAAATAAAGAAACCGCCCCTACTGCTACTATACCTAATGCTACTGCTTTTTTCCAGTTCATAATATTATCCTCCATTTACTTTAGTTAATTAAAATGTTAATGTGAAATAATAATAACGTATAAAATTATTTTTGTCAATAATTAAAATAAATTATTATTTACATGCTTGTATTATAATAGTGTAAAATAGATTTATTGAGGTAATTCACATGTTTTCCCAAATACAATTAGATTTAGATATAAATAAAAATAAGCCATTTACTAATAAAAAAGAGGACTGCCCATTTTGCAATCCTAATAATTTAACTAACATATTAGAAAAAAGAGACGACCTCATTTGGCTTATAAATAAATATCCTGTATTAAGTAACACTTGGCCCACTGTAATTATTGAAACTCTAAATCATAATAATATCTTAGCTACTTATACAAAAGATAAGCTTCATGAAGTATTCTCTTTCGGAATTTCCAGATGGCTTAAAATCTCACAAAATCCAAAATTTAAATCTACGATTTATTTTAGAAATGAAGGACCGGAGTCCGGTGGATCCTTATCACATCCTCACTCACAAATCATAGGATTATGTGATATCGATTACAAAGAATGCATTTCTAAAAAAAACTTTGAAGGTATCTGTTTTTATGAAGATAGAGATTGTAATGCATGTATTTCTAATTATCCTATAGGAAGTATTATAGAATTTAATATCCAATTAAAACCGGATGGACATATTTCAAAATTTGCCGATACCCTTCAAACGATAGTACAATACTTACAAAAAGATTTTATAATTCCGGTCACAAGCTACAATTTATTCTTTTATCAAATTAATCATCTTATTACCGCAAAAATAACTCCTTATTATAAAACAAGTCCTTTATATCGTGGCTATCAAATTACACCTATATTAAAACAAAAACACTTGCATACAATTTATAATAATATAATATCTTATTTTGGAGGTTGATACATGAATTTATATGCATTTAGTGATTTTCATTTATCCGGTAATCCGCCAACTAAACCTATGGATATATTTGGCGACCACTGGAAAAATCATCGTGAAAAAATTATTACTTCTTGGTTAAATACAATAAGAGCTGAAGATACGGTTATCATGGCAGGTGATTTATCTTGGGCAACACATCTAAGTGATGCTTTAGATGATTTGCATATGTTAAGCACTCTTCCGGGACGTAAAATTATTGTGCGAGGTAACCATGACTACTGGTGGGACACTGTAACAAAAATGACAAAAATGACACATGGAGAATTTGAATTTATACATAATTCTACTTGTAAGGTTGGAAATATAGCATTAGCAGGCACTCGTGGTTGGATTGCTGAGACTTCAAAAAAACTTACTGAATCTGATAAAAAAATTCTCCTTCGCGAAGAAGGGCGAATGGAAAGAAGTCTAGCAGAAGCAAAAAAGATTTCTTCAGAAATTATTGCGATTTTACATTACCCTCCATTTGACGAAATGAGAAACCCTACACATATGTTAGAAATCATAAAATCATATGGAGTAAAAAAATGCATATACGGACATATACATGGTCATGCTAATTTCACAAACTTACCTGATGAACTATTAGGTGTAAAGCTTTCCCTAACATCTGCTGATTACTTGGATTTTAAACCATTTTTAGTCCAAAGCGAGGTTTCTTTATGATTTACAAACTAGCTGAAAGTAAATTATTGTCAGGTTTTATCTATGGAGACACACATACACAGGAATATATTTATCTCCCGGGAAGTGAACTGGATTCTTCTATCCCACTGGCTGTATATGAGAAAAAAATCAACGCTTTGATATATCTCTGCAACAAGCTGTTTACTTAATAGAAACTCGTAGTCTCCACCTTGTAGTACATCCATCTTTTGGTGAGAAAACTGTATAATATAAAAGATACCTACTTATAAGTAGGTATCTTTTATATTATACTTTTGCCTTAATTTTTTCTACACATCCGGCTACACGCTCAAGTAAATTGCACTGCTTTCTTTCACGTTCTTGAATTTCTAAATGTAATCGATACAATACTAGAATTAAGTTAATAATAGATAATATTACTGCAATAAATGGAAGTATATACGAATCTCTTTTCATAAATAACTCCTCCTATCATACATAAAAATCATATTTTAATATTTTCCTATTATAATTAAGTATATAAGTACTCTCATTCATAAGTCAAGGTACCTATAAAAGTATATAGACAATAAAAAAGAACACTCCTATGAGTGTTCTTTTTTAATCAGCGATTTTCTATCCTCCCGGGCCGCTTCCAGCCAAGTACTTTCGACGTTTGTGAGCTTAACTTCTGTGTTCGGCATGGGTACAGGTGTATCCTCACAGCTATCATCACTGTTTCTTAATCAGCAGCTTCCTATCCTCCCGGGCCGCTTCCAGCCAAGTACTTTCGGCGTTTGTGAGCTTAACTTCTGTGTTCGGCATGGGTACAGGTGTATCCTCACAGCTATCGCCACTGTTTCTCTTTGAAGATATTCCTTCAAAACTATATAGAAGTACCACTGAAGTCTCTTCCAAGACTGTCTGCGCTTTGTGATTCTCTCTAAGTTAAGACCTCGATCTATTAGTACCGCATCGCTCCAAACATCACTGCTCTTCCACTTGCGGCCTATCTACCTCATAGTCTATAAGGGATCTTACTCATTTCTGATGAGAAGTCTCATCTTGGGGTGGGCTTCACGCTTAGATGCTTTCAGCGTTTATCCCTTCCGAATGTGGCTTTCCAGCCATGCCACTGGCGTGACAACTGGTACACCATTGATTCGTCCACTCCGGTCCTCTCGTACTAGGAGCAGCCCCCCTCAAACTTCTTACGCCCGCGATGGATATGAACCAAACTGTCTCACGACGTTTTGAACCCAGCTCGCGTACCACTTTAATGGGCGAACAGCCCAACCCTTGGGACCTACTCCAGCCCCAGGATGTGATGAGCCGACATCGAGGTGCCAAACCTCCCCGTCGATATGAACTCTTGGGAGAGATTAGCCTGTTATCCCCAGGGTAGCTTTTATCCGTTGAGCGATGGCCTTTCCACACAGTACCACCGGATCACTAAGCCCGACTTTCGTCTCTGCTCGACTTGTTGGTCTCGCAGTCAAGCTCCCTTCTGCCTTTGCACTCGTCGGTCGGTTTCTGTCCGACCTGAGGGAACCTTTGGGCGCCTCCGTTACTCTTTCGGAGGCGACCGCCCCAGTCAAACTGCCTACCTGAGATTGTCCGCAGGGTCGTTACTCCTGGCGTTAGAATCCCAGAACTAGAAGGGTGGTATCCCAACATCGACTCCATACATACCTAAGTACATACTTCTTTGTCTCCCACCTATCCTGTGCATCTACTTCCGAGATTCCATCTCAAGCTGCAGTAAAGCTCCATGGGGTCTTTCTGTCCAGTCGCGGGTAACCTGCATCTTCACAGGTATTTCAATTTCACCGGGCCCCTCGTTGAGACAGTGCCCAAATCATTACGCCTTTCATGCGGGTCGGAACTTACCCGACAAGGAATTTCGCTACCTTAGGACCGTTATAGTTACGGCCGCCGTTCACTGGGGCTTCAGTTCAAAGCTTCGCCTTAGCTGACCTCTCTCCTTAACCTTCCAGCACCGGGCAGGCGTCAGCACCTATACTTCAGCTTTCGCTTTCGCAGGCACCTGTGTTTTTGGTAAACAGTTGCTTGGGCCTCTTTTCTGCCACCCTTCTCGGTTCCAAGTGCTTGACTCTTCGCCTACCAAGGGCCATCCTTCTTCCGAAGTTACGGATGCAATTTGCCGAGTTCCTTAACGAGGGTTTTCCCGCGCACCTTAGGATTCTCTCCCCGCCTACCTGTGTCGGTTTACGGTACGGGCGGACGAGTCCTCGCTAGAAGCTTTTCTTGGCAGCATGGGATTCACAAGTTCATTAAAGTCTCCTTTAACTCCCCTTCATGTCTCACCCTTCTCGTATGACGGTTTTTCCTATCATACAGGCTACGCACTTAGACATGCTCTTCCACTCGCATGCTTGTGTGCCCTTCTGCGTCACTCCTTCACTCAATCAGACTCTTCCGGTACAGGAATTTCAACCTGTTGTCCATCGCCTATGCTTCTTGCCTCGGCTTAGGTCCCGACTTACCCTGAGACGACGATCGTTGCTCAGGAACCCTCGGGCTTTCGGTGGAAAGGATTCTCACCTTTCTTTTCGATACTCATACCAGCATTCTCACTTCTTATCAGTCCACGACTCCTTCCGGTATCGCTTCTCCCCAATAAGAACGCTCCCCTACCCAGACGGCTTGCGTCTGCCATAGCTTCGGTTCCGTGCTTGAGCCCCGGACATCTTCGGCGCAGCGTCTCTCGACCAGTGGGCTATTACGCACTCTTTAAATGATGGCTGCTTCTAAGCCAACATCCTGGTTGTTTATGAAACGCCACATCCTTCGCCACTTAGCACGGCATTTGGGACCTTAGCTGATGATCTGGGCTGTTTCCCTCTTGACCACGGCCCTTATAAGTCGTAGTCTGACTCCCAAGTTTGATTACAGCCATTCGGAGTTTGACTGGGTTTGGTAACCGGGTAGGTCCCGCTCCTGATCAGTGCTCTACCGCCTGTAATCACCACTTGAGGCTAGCCCTAAAGCTATTTCGGGGAGAACCAGCTATCTCCACGTTCGATTGGAATTTCACCCCTACCCACACCTCATCCTAACCTTTTTCAACAGATATAGGTTCGGTCCTCCACACATTTTTACCTGTGCTTCAACCTGGACATGG